>JANNRX010000319.1:0-2910 GCA_031401875.1 Hyphomicrobiales bacterium
CAGCACCTGAAAGCAGCCGATCTTGGCCGCCATCGGTAGCGTGAACTGCATCACGTCATCCTTCGCGCCTTCGAGCTTGAGTTCGTCGATCACCAGCAGCACCAGCCCGCCCGCAATGAGGGTAATGCAGACGATCTCCGGCTTGAACAGCACGGTCTTGATGAAATCGCGTGCGAAAAAGCCGACGATCATCGCCGGAATGAAGGCAACCACAATGGCGATGACAAAGTTCTGCTTGGTCTTGTCGGTGAGCATGCCCTTGGCGATATCGATGAGCTTCCAGAAGTAAACCGTCACGATGGCGAGAATCGCCCCAAACTGCACCAGGATTTCGAAGGTCTTGCCCTTGGATTCAAAGCCGATAAAATGGCCGATGAGCAGAAGATGCCCCGTGGAGGACACCGGCAAAAATTCCGTAAAGCCCTCGACAAAACCGAGAATGAGCGCTTTGAGCATATCCATGGCATTCTTCCCGCAAAACCTGCCCGCAAGGCACCTGTGATTCCCAAGCTATCAGATATGGACATTAAGGAGTGGCTAACCAGACAGGCGAAGGCGCAGGGATTTGATCTCTGCCGCGTTACCGCTGCCTCGCTCATGATGCAAAAGCCACTGGAGACATGGCTTGAAGCCGGTCATCAGGCTTCGATGGACTGGATGGCGGAGCGCGTGCCCCAGCGCGGCTCCCCGCAGGCGCTCTGGCCGGAAGCGCGATCCGTTATCATGCTCGGCATGAATTACGGGCCGGAGAGCGATCCCATGGCGACGCTGGCAATGCGGGAGCACGGCACGGTTTCGGTCTATGCACGCGGGCGCGATTATCACGACGTCATCAAGGGCAAGCTGAAGCAGCTCGCGCAGAAACTGGTTGCACAAGCCGGCGGGCAAGACAATTGCCGCGTCAAAGTGTTCGTCGATACCGCGCCAGTGATGGAAAAACCCCTTGCCCAGGCCGCAGGCCTCGGCTGGCAGGGCAAGCACACGGTGCTGGTATCGCGCGATCTCGGCAACTGGCTGTTTCTTGGTGCCATCTTCACCACGCTGGAACTGGAGCCAGACGCGGCTGAAACCGACCATTGCGGCTCCTGTCGGCGTTGTCTGGACGCCTGCCCGACCAATGCCTTTCCGGCGCCCTATCTGCTCGATAGCAGGCGTTGCATCAGCTACCTCACCATCGAGCATAAAGGCCCCATCGACCGCGCGCTGCGTCCGCTGATGGGGAACCGCATCTTTGGCTGCGATGATTGTCTTGCTGTCTGCCCCTGGAACAAATTTGCCGAGGTAGGCCGCGAGGCAAAACTCGCAGCGCGCGATGATCTGGCGGAGCCAAGGCTCGCCGATCTGCTGGCACTGGATGACGCCGCTTTTCGGGTTGTATTCTCAGCCTCGCCGATCAAACGTACGGGGCGAGAGCATTTTATCCGCAATGTGCTGATTGCGGCAGGAAACTCCAATGCAACGGCATTGCTGCCTGCGATCCGGCCGCATCTGGATGATCCCTCGCCAACCGTGCGCGGTGCAGCAATCTGGGCACTTTCACGACTTGACCGCGACGCAGCCATGACGCTCAAACAGGATCGCTTGGCGCGTGAGCAAGATGAATCCGTGCGCGAGGAATGGGAGGCAAGCCTATGAACCTTTTCATTTTCGGCCTGGGTTATTCCGCGCTGACACTTGCCCGCCACCATGGCGCAGAGCTGGGCACGGTCAGTGGAACGGTGCGCACCCTCGACAAGGCAAAACGGTTGCAGGCAGAAGGCATCAACGCCATGGTCTATGCCGGAGGTGCAGCCGGCCACTACGTCGAAGCCGCCTTGCAGAACGCCGATGCGCTGATCGTGTCAGCTGCTCCCGATGAGGCGGGTGATCCGATGCTGCGCCAGTTACGCACCGCGCTTGATGCGGCAGAAAACCTGCGTCAGGTGATTTACTGGTCCACCATCGGCGTCTACGGCGATCATGGCGGCGCATGGATCGATGAAAACGCGCCGCTGAAGGCCACCAGCGAGAGGGGCCAGCGCCGCATTGCTGCTGAAGCAGGCTGGCTTGCCTTCTGTGACAAACGCAAGATCAGCATTCAGCTCCACCGACTGGCGGGAATCTATGGTCCCGGGCGTTCGATGCTGGATGATCTCAAGGACGGAACTGCCCGCCGCATCATCAAGGAAGGGCAGGTTTTCAACCGCATCCATGTCGCGGATATCGCTGGTGCCGCCATGGCGGGCTTGCGCAACCCCGGCATCAGCGGTGCGTTCAATATCTGTGATGATGAGCCCTGTGCGCCGCAGGATGTGGTGGCCCATGGCGCGAACCTTCTGGGATTGCCCGTACCACCGGATACGCCCTTCGCAGAAGCCCGGCTCTCCGAAATGGGGCGCAGCTTCTATGGCGAGAGCAAACGCTGCTCGAATCACAGATCGCGAAAAATTCTTGGCTACGATCTGCGCTATCCGACATACCGCGAAGGTCTGGCAGAAATCGCGGCAGAAGCAGAAAAAATCGGCTGATTCCTGTGTCCTGAGGGACACATCGGCTGCGGCTTTCCGTCTCGCATCAAACATAAATCGGAAAAATGATGCTTTTCAATGATTTAGCTTTCGAGCACGGCGCTTGACAGAAAGCAGGTGCGAAAATATGTATCGGCGCGATTTCAGGGCAGCCGTTTCGGTTGCTCTGTGGCGCTGATTGCGACAAGCCTTCTGGCTGAATGACGCATTCCGGCAATACAGACGGACAGGCCCGCGATGCGTGACAAAGGCCAGACTCCTGACAATCAGGATGCCAAGCTCAAGGCCCGCCTCGATCTCTTGTCGAGCGCGATAAAGGCCGAAACAGCGCATGTGGAGGGCGAACGCAAGGCGGCCATGACGGAACCTGACAAGGGTCTCGGAAAGGCTCTCGCGACAGGTC
>JANNRX010000320.1:0-2540 GCA_031401875.1 Hyphomicrobiales bacterium
TCTGGCTTCAGCAGCATGTCGGATTCATTGATGGCTTTCCAGCCTGCAATCGACGAGCCATCGAACATCAGGCCTTCATCAAGGCACTCATCGTCGACAAAGCCGACGTCAAATGTGACATGCTGCATCTTGCCGCGCGGATCGGTAAAGCGGAAATCGACGTATTTCACGTCGTTGTCCTTGATTTTCTTCAGAATGTCCTTTGACGTTGCCATGATATCCTCTCTGGTCTTTTTACATAGATAAATTGAGGGTTTTGCGCGCCTCAGATCGCGTCTGCGCCGGTTTCCCCGGTGCGAATTCGAATGACTTGCTCAATCGACGAGACAAAGATCTTGCCATCACCGATGCGCCCGGTCTGCGCTGCTGATTTGATGGCTTCCACAGCTTTTTCCAGAAGCGCGTCAGAAATGACAACTTCAAGTTTAACCTTGGGGAGAAAATCGACAATATATTCAGCCCCGCGATAAAGCTCGGTATGGCCCTTCTGTCGGCCAAAGCCCTTGGCTTCAATCACGGTAATACCCTGAACACCAACCTCCTGAAGTGCTTCTTTCACTTCATCGAGTTTGAAAGGCTTGATCACAGCTTCGATTTTTTTCATCAACATTGACGCGCTCCCGTTTCCGTTTGCGCGGCCTTCCTGTCACTTTGTTGTGCTCTATGCAAGCAGCCAACGTGCCAACCGCATATTATCCACCCGATTGCATCTGTCAGGTGTCGCAGAATGCCTCTCCAATGGACAAAACGGATGATTGAAATTATCCCCTGGAGCGCTTGGGAGTGGTGATTGCTGTTATGTCAGGCAAATATGAAGTGATGCTGCACAATAATAAGGCTGTTTGCCTTTTAATTATGCAGATTCAAGATCGCCCAAACCACGTTTCATCAGCAGTGGGGCGACATCTGGCAAGCGTCCCCTGAAGAGGCGATACGCCTCATCGGGATCCCTGACATGACCGGCGCTGTAGATGTAGCGCGCAAGCTTGTCCGCAGTTGCAGGGTCGAAGATGTTGCCCGTGTCCTTGAATGCCTGGAAGGCATCGGCATCCAGCGTTTCAGACCATAGATAGCTGTAGTAACCCGCCGAATAGCCGTCACCCGAAAACACATGCGAGAAATGCGGGGTGCGGTGGCGCATGGTGATTTCAGCGGGCATGCCGAGACGCTGGAGCGTGCTGGCTTCGAAATCCGCGACTTCCAGACCGGCGATATCCTTCGTGGTGTGGAAGGCGAGATCAACGAGCGCCGAAGCGCAATATTCCACCGTCATGAACCCCTGGTTGAACGTCCGCGTTTCAATCAGCTTCCGGAGCAGATCAGCCGGAATGGTCATACCCGTTGCGGCATGCACCGCAAATTTGCCAAGCACTTCAGGCTGTTCCAGCCAATGCTCGTAGAGTTGCGAAGGTAGTTCAACAAAATCACGCGGTACATTTGTGCCCGAAAGCGTGGGATAGGTCACATCGGAGAGCATGCCGTGCAACGCATGGCCAAACTCGTGAAACAATGTCCGCGCATCATCGAAGGAGAGCAGGGCGGGCTGCTCCGCCGCCGGTTTCACGAAATTCATGACATTGGTGATGATCGGGCGTTTCTCGCCCCCCAGTTTCTGCTGGCTTCGGAAAGCGCTCATCCAGGCTCCGGAATGCTTGCCGGAGCGCGCGAAATAATCGCCGTAGAACAGCGCGATGTGGTTGCCCTTGGCGTCCTTCACTTCAAAAGGCCGCACATCCGGGTGATAGATCGGCGCTTGCGGCGCAGGAGTGAAGCTGAGGCCGAAAAGTTTTGTGGCGCAGTCGAATGCCGCCTCGATCATCTTTTCAAGCTGGAAATAGGGTTTGATAACGGCTTCATCCAGCGCGTGCTTCTGCTGGCGCAATGTCTCGGAATAATGCCGCCAGTCCCAGGGGGCAATGGCTGTAAGCCCGTCGGCCTTGGCAACCATCAGCAAGGCAGCGCGCTCTGCTGCGGCCTGCCTTTTGCCCGCAGTCCAGACCTCCTCAAGCAGCTTCATGGCATTCTCGGGGGACTTTGCCATGCTGTCCGAGAGTTTCATGGCGGCATAATCGCTGTAGCCAAGCAGGGTGGCGTATTCCGCACGCAGTGCCAGCGTTTCCTTGACCAGCGGCTTGTTGTCCGTTGCACCGTGATCGCCGCGTGCTGTCCAGGCCATGAAGGCTCGCTCACGCAGGTCTCGCCGTTTCGAGAACACCAGAAACGGCTCCACGGACGAGCGCGAGAGCGTGATGACATAGCCCTCAAGTTTGCGCTCCTTGGCTTCAGCCCTGGCGGCACTGACCAGAAAATCCGGCAGGCCAGCAAGATCGGTCTCTGCAAGCGTCATGGTCCAGTCGGTCTCGTCCTTGAGGACATTCTGGCTGAACTGCGTACCAAGCGTTGCTAGCCGTTGCTTGATGGCTCCAGCCCGCTTTTTGGCCGCCCCCTTGAGCTTCGCGCCCCCCTTGATGAACTGCGTATGCAGTTTGCCCAGAACCTGTTTCTGCTCCGCCGAGAGCGTCAGCGTGTCTTTTGCAAGG
>JANNRX010000321.1:0-6021 GCA_031401875.1 Hyphomicrobiales bacterium
TGCCCGCCGACCTGGTTGACATAGATCAGAGGCAGGCCACTTTCCGTGACGCGGGCGACGATGGTGTTGAGGCGCTCTTCCATGCGCCCGCGCCGGTAGGGCGAGGCGTTGGGCACAATGAGGATTTCCGCCCCGGTTTCGGCAAGGCATTCCACAACGTCAGGCCCCCAGATATCCTCGCAGATCGGAATGCCGATCCGTACGCCCTTGATGGAGACCGAGCCTGGCATCGGGCCCGCATCGAAGACGCGCTTCTCGTCGAACACGCCGTAATTGGGCAGGTCGTTCTTGAAACGCACGGCGGCGATGCGCCCGCCGGTCAGAACGCAGACGGCGTTATAGACTTCCTGTCCGTCTTTCTGGGCATCCTTCTGTCCTTTGGGTCTTGCCCCCATGGACCACGGTGTTCCGATGATGACCGCGGGGCCACCATCGTCGGTCTCGCGTGCCAATTCCTCGATTGCGGCGCGGCAGGCATCGGTGAATGCGGCTTTCAGCACCATGTCATCGGGCGGGTAAGCCGCGATGAAAAGCTCGCTGAGCACCAGGATATCGGCGCCCATGCGGGCGGCTTCCGCGCGGGCCGATCGCGCTATGGCAGCGTTTCCGGCAATATCACCCACAACGGGGTTGAGCTGGGCAAGGGCGATCTTGAGAATATCAGTCATGCCCCTGATGTAGCGTTGCCTGACACGAAACAAAAGACCCCGCCGAAGCGGGGTCAATGGTTTATGGCAGGAAAAAGAGTGCCGCTTTATTCGCAGACGCGCACGCGGCGGATCACGACGGTATCGTAATCCACGACCTGCCGGACCTTGCGGATGTAGCAGGTCGGCTGATATTCCTGCTGATAGCCATAGCTGCGATTATAGACGGGCTGGGCGTATCCATAGGACGGCTGGGCATAGCCATACGAAGGCTGGGCGTAAGCGGGGCGCGAAGCGCCAGCAATCAAAGCACCAACAGCAAGACCTCCGATAATTCCAGCCGCTACTGCTGCGCCGCGGTTGCCACGATGTCCGCGGTATCCGCCACCGTAACCATAGGCCGCGCGGGGACGCCATTGGGCATCCGCGCTGGTGGCGCTGACAGCGGTGAAACCGGTGGAAACCACGGCAAGAGCCAATGCGCCGATGACACTTTTCTTCACGCGATTCACAAGATTTGACATGATCGTTTCCTTTCGTCCGGGCACCATCAGCGTCAACAATGCGTGGTTCCGGTATGACCCATGTTCTATAACGGCACAGCTGACAGTATTCTGAACGCCGTTTGCAGGAATCCTGCCTTTTTGTTCATCTTGAGTTTGGCATGATCATTCCGGCAAGAATAGGAAGCCGGTTGCTGGATTCTGACCCAGGCATGGACAAGAATCTATGGGCAAGAATCTTATGCCTGCCCTGCCAGAAGGGCATGGATGGCGCGGTTGAGATCATCGAAATGGTCAATTACGGCATCCGCGCCCAGATCGCGCACATGCACATTGGTGTAGCCAAATGTGACGCCAACAACCGGAATGCCCGCGTTTTTTGCTGTATCGATATCGGTTTTTGAATCACCGATCATGACAGCACGCTGCGGATCACCGCCCGCCCGCCCGATTGTCTCGGTGAGGTGGCGTGGATCGGGTTTGAAAAAATCAAAGCTGTCTTTGCCCGAAACAAAGGCGAATCGCGCCAGGACATCCAGCGCCTTGAGCAGCTCCAAAGCATGCGCTTCCAGTTTGTTGGTGCAGACCGCAAGCACAAAACCCTGATCCGTCAGGAGTTGCATCGCTTGGAGAACACCGGGAAAGAGCACCGAATGAACCGCGATGTTGTGGTGATAATGCTCAAGGAAGAAGGCATAAAGCTCTTGCAGCCTGTCATCACTCAGTGAGATTCCCGAAACGTCGAAGCCGCGCTGGATCAACGGGCGCGCGCCCGCACCGATCAGATCGCGTGCTTTGGCAAAAGGCAGCGGTGGCACACCTTCGCGTTCCAGCACCACGTTGAGCGTGGCGATCAGGTCCTGCGCCGTATCGGCAAGCGTGCCGTCGAGATCAAAGACAATGATGGGGCGTGTGATCATGGCGGCTGCTTCGACTTTCCTTTCGGCGGATGCCATGCAGAAAGCCGATTGTCCATGCGCATGATCATGCAGGTGCTGGGCAAGCCTTCTGTTGTCCAGGCCTTCTCTTCCACAAGTCTTCTCTTCCACAAGCCTTCTCTTGCATAGGCCGCCAATATCGCCGAAAACAGCAACTCGTTTTGATCCGGAGAATGGCGATGCGCCTCGATGATGTCGGTCAGTCCGATAATGTGGAAGATCGCCGCGGCTCCGGCGGCGGTATGGTCCGTGGTGGAGGCCTTGGCATTGGCGGCATGGTGCTGGCTGGTGCACTGGCATGGTTTCTCGGCATCGACCCGCGCATCGTCATGGGCGGCGCAGAATTGATCTCACGCGGCACTGGCGGCGCATCGCAAGGAGCCTCTGGCGGAAAGCGCGGCCCTGTTGGTGACGAGATCGGGCAGTTCGCCTCCAAAGTGTTTGAAGCGAATGAGCAGATCTGGAAACGGGTTTTGCCAGCCCAGGCCGGCCAGCTGATTCGCAGTGGTGAGGGTGCCCGCTATCAGGAGCCGGGCCTTGTGATTTTCAGTAACGGCACCCGTTCCGGCTGTGGCGCGGCGCAATCCTCCATGGGGCCGTTTTACTGCCCCGCTGACCGCAAGGTTTATATCGATCTTGATTTTTTCAGGGAGATGTCCACCAAGATGCGCGCAGGCGGCGACTTCGCCTATACCTACGTGATCGCTCATGAAGTCGGCCATCATATCCAGAACCAGCTCGGCATCCTGCCGCAGGTGCAGGAGCGTCAGCGCCAGGTTTCACGCCGAGAGGCCAATGCGCTCTCCGTCCGGTTGGAATTGATGGCGGATTGCATCGCCGGCGTCTGGACCCACCACGCCCGGGACCTGATCAAGCTTGATGAGGGCGATGTGCGTGAAGCCATGAATGCAGCGCAGGCCATTGGCGACGACAAGATTCAGAAACAGGCGCAGGGTTACGTTGTGCCTGACAGTTTTACCCATGGCTCATCCGAGCAGCGTACACGCTGGTTCATGCAAGGGTTGCGTGGCGGCCAGATGGGCCAGTGCAATACATTTTCGAGCCGCGACATATAAGCAAACTCTCAGCGGCCCGTATTATCAGGCAGCCAGAGCCTGGTTTTCAACGCCAAAGGCATCGCTCGCATGGGGTGTCGCTGTGGCTGGCTTGACCGCGAGATCAAACAACCTGGCCATCGTCAATGCATCAGCAACGGAATAACGCTGGCCGAGATTCCAGGCGCTTTTTGTTTCGCGTGCCTCACGGCACCCGCAGCGGCGTCGCATGTTCATGACGTCGACAAAGGCAGCGGCATCGCATTCCATTGCCCGCAGGATAACGACGGCTGCATGATCGATACGGCCGGAGAGTGCATTGAACGCGGCGGCCTGGCTGATATCCAGCCGTGTCGCGGCAAAGGCGGCGAGTTCTGCAATGCGGGCATCCCGGGCAAGCAATGTGATGATCTCACCGACACTTGTATCGCCCTCATTGAGGGTTGCCAGACATGTATCAAGCCCCATCATCAACTGGCCTTGCACCAGGTTTGCCGCCAGATCAGCGGCAGCCAGCTCAAGTGCTTCACGACAATCATCCTGAGAGAAGGCCGCGCCCGAAAGCAGGAGCCTCGCTTTGGCTTCTGGAGCCAGATACGGCAGCAGTCGTTCGATGATGGGTTCCGGCAGATCCGTGCGCGCTACCATGGCTTCCTTGATCATGCGATCGCTGGGTGCCAGTTCCGCCAGTGTTGTCAGGCTTGAACGTGCAAAATTGGCAGAAGGATTACGCAGCGCCCGCTCCAGTACGGTGCGGTCTCCGCGCGATATGACGACATTGGTCAAAGCTTCCGGCAGGTTGGGAACAGCCGCGATCTGCAAAAGCTCTGCTTGGCTTGCACGCCGCGCCAGCGTGATCGGATTGCTGTTGTCTTCGACCGGATCGCGGGTGCGTGCACGGCGCTCGGCGGTAACTTCCGGCTCTGTGGGCAGGGTGAGTTCTGACGCCGCCCTTGCGATGCGAGGGATTGTCTCAGCCTGCGGCGCCGGGTTGAATGCATGGGGCATTTGCTGGCTACGCTCTAGAACGGCGGCCATGAACTCCGGAAATTCATCGCTTGCGGAGGGTGCTGCGGCCGCGATGGCCTGGATGGTTTCATGATCGAGGTCGAAAACCATCTGTGTCATGACCACATCAAACAGAGGCGCCACGGTATCACGGGAGAGCGTGCTGCAATGCCGGTACAGCGCACCGATGGCCTTCAATGTCGTTGTTTGACGATTGCCGTATCCATTCTGGACCAGGGCATCGAGAGCAGGCCACATCTTTTTTTCCTCAATATTTACAAGGATTGATCCCCTATCGGCCTTAAGGATCATTAAAGCTTTGGAGGAATGGACCTTCAGCATTTGTTTATGCCTACCGAAAGGTTGACGGGGGCTGCCCGAGCGCCCAATTCCTCTCTATTGCCGTTCAGGAGACGCCCATGTCCCGCATCGACGAGACCAAAACCTTTATCCCGGTGAGGATCGCGGTTCTCACCATTTCTGACACCAGAAAACCGGAGGATGACCGTTCCGGCGACACACTGTGCGAACGGCTTCAGGGCGCCGGGCACAGCCTCGCCGATCGCGCGATTGTGCCTGATGATATCGAGGCGATCCGCAGGCAGGTCCGCGGCTGGATTGCAGATAAAGCCGTGGATGCCGTGATCACGACCGGCGGAACGGGTTTCACCGGACGTGACGTGACGCCTGAAGCCCTTGAGCCGCTGTTTGAAAAGCGGATGGATGGTTTCTCATGGGCCTTCCATCAGATTTCCTATCAGAAAATCGGCACCTCGACCGTGCAGTCCCGCGCCACAGCGGGTGTAGCAGGTGGAACCTATATTTTCTGCTTGCCCGGCTCTCCGGGTGCTTGCAAGGATGCCTGGGATGGCATTCTGGCGCAGCAGCTCGATTTTCGGCATCGCCCCTGCAACTTCGTGGAGATCATGCCGCGTCTGGACGAGCATCTGCGCCGCCCGAAGGCAGCCGGTGCCACGGCCTGAAAAATCAGCGAGCGTCCATCCGGGTGACACGCAGCCGTGACATCTGCACAGGCCCCATCACCCGCATGGGGCGACCATCATAGGCCGTTTCAATGAACTGCCTACGCGGAACAAGCGCACCGTAATCAAAGGGAAAGCGCCCTCTGACCATCTGGTTGAAAATAAGCTTCAGCCGGTCCTGCAGGCCTTCCGGCTCAAACAGCAGGGCAATGCCGCTGTCGGGATTGCCGCGCGCTGCGAATTCAGCCTTCATCCTGTCTGGCCAGCCCGCAGGCAGCAGCACGCCTGCGCCAAGAGCCAGAACATGCGCTGTCGTCAGCTTTTTCGAAAGATGCTCACGCAGGCCAGCACCTTCTTCCCCCATGATGATCTGGCATCCTGAAGCATCGGCAAGAGCTGCCAGTTCATCGCTCCTCTGTGGTGAAACAACAGTCACTTTCCCTATGAAACCGGCGGCGACGCCTTCGACAAGGGTTGCGAGTGTGCGGGTTGCGGGCTCTGCAACAGGCCCGGAAAAAATGACAGCATCAAACATGCGTGACTGTTTGGCATGTCTTGACAATGCACACTAGCCAAACTTTCGTTCGTTCTCTATATCGAACATAATGGACTGAATGTAGTACGTCGCTGGAATCAATCAGGCGTGTCAAAGAGCAAAATCGTGGCCAGAAGCAAAACAAAGCCATTCGTTGTTCATGGGCCGCAGGCGGATGTTCCTGACAGTCTTGTTGTTCGCTTTCCCAAGAACCGCCCTCTGGTGCTCGATTCTGGTGCAAGGATTGCACCGCTTCAGATAGCCTACCAGACCTACGGCAGCTTAAATGCTGACAAAAGCAATGCCGTGCTGGTCTGCCATGCGCTCACAGGGGATCAGCATGTAGCAAACA
>JANNRX010000322.1:0-13896 GCA_031401875.1 Hyphomicrobiales bacterium
TCGTCAGCCAGAAGCTCTGTCGCGCCATCGGCATGAATGCGCATGATGCGCCCGTCCTCTCCTCCAGTCACGATCGAGGCTTTCTCGGCCACAGCCACGAGCAATCCGCCGGGGTGCGCCGTGACCTGTTTCAGATCAGCGCCAATGAAGGCGATTTTTCCATCAGCCGCCGCAAAAACTGCGGTCGCACCAAAGAACGTCGCAGAAACAAGATGCGAAGCCAGAGTGTGATGCGTGACGCGACTGGAAAGATCGGGGGAAGGAGCCATGATGCGTGGTGGATAGCCTTGAACGGCAGGCGAAAGCAATGCTGTCCCTGCGCCTGGACCGTTCAGAACTTATCGAGCCCGCGACCCTTGACGGCATCCAGACCAGCGGCATCCTTGCCACCTTCCGGGGCGTAATAGCCAGCCGCTTTCTTTGCCTCCATCTCAACCGAGGCGTCATCGGGAACCAATGCGTCAGGAATAGGCACGCGCTCGCCGATCTCGATACCGGAATTCACCATGGCATCGTATTTCATGTTCGACATCGACATCAGCCGATCGATGCGGCGAATGCCAAGCCAATGCAGGATATCGGGCATCAGCTGTTGAAAACGCGCGTCCTGCACCCCGGCCACGCATTCCGTGCGCTCGAAATAGGTCGCGGCACTGTCGCCACCCTCCTGGCGTTTGCGGGCGTTATAGACCAGAAACTTGGTTACCTCGCCCAAAGCCCGGCCTTCCTTGCGGTTATAGACGATAACTCCCACTCCGCCGTTTTGTGCCTCTCGGGTACATTCCTCGATGCCGTGCACGAGATAAGGCCGACAGGTGCAGATATCCGAGCCGAAAACATCCGAGCCGTTGCATTCATCATGCACCCGGCAGGCGATGCGATGCTTGCCGGAGGAGAGTTTCTCCGCATCGCCAAAGATATAAGCCGTCATGCCGCCGATGGGCGGGAAAAAAACTGCAAGATCCGGCCGCGTGACCAGTTCGGGAAACATGCCCCCGGTCTGCTCGAACAAATGCCGACGCAGACTGGTCTCCGAGGTGCCAAAGCGCTCGGCGATACCCGGCAAATACCAGACCGGATCAACGGCAATTTTGGTGACCGCGATATCACCGGATGCCTTCATGATATCCCCATCGGCGGAGATATGGCCACTTGCCATGCGGGCCTGAATTTCCGGCAGTGTCAACCGCGCCTTGGTGACAGCGATGGTCGGGCGGATATCCACGCCCTCGGCAATCTCTCTGGCAAAAACCTCGGCCACCAGATGCCCCCAGGGATCGAGGGACACGATCTTGCCAGGGTCCTGCCATTGTGGATGCGGGCCGATCCTGACCGGCGGATAGGTGTTGTGCAGATCTGGCCGGATCAGCGGGTTCAAGGCCCCCGACGACACTGCAAGGGCCCGGTAGAGCGAATACGCGCCGCCCACTGCACCGATCACATTTCTGTCAGCGGGCTTCGTGACTGTCCCGATCAGAGCACCACGGGCTTTGGCTTCGGCTGCACCCCAGTGGATCGGAAAGCGCACCTCACCCGGCTCGGGATGGGATGTAAGGCGGATATGGCCTGTACGGTTTACGCCGGACATAAGGGCTGTTCCTTTACCGTGGATAAAACACCATGCCCAGAAATGTCAAAGCCCTCTTCACAAGAGGGCTTCAGCGATCGGGCGATGCGCCTTCGATCTGCTAGAAGGTGGTACGCCATCAGGCGCGCGTCAAGCCTGCTTTCAAGGACGGCTCTCCAATACTGCTCTCAACGAACACCCTTGCTCGTCTGGCCAGCCTTGGCTCGTCCATCGAGAGATTGCAGCTGACGCCAGCTGTTGTTCTGCGTCGTCATCGAGCGCAGGAAGGCCATATTGGCCGCAGCATCAGCAGGGGAGAGATCATTGGACGCCGCTTGTTCCGCTTCCCGGAATTTGCCCTGAAGTGCCAGAACCACGGCAAGATTACCACGCACCTTAGGCCCCGCCGCCGGATTGCCGACGGCCTGACGCATCACGCTTTCCGCTTCCGGCAAGCGGTTGGAAAGCGCGTAGGAGAGGCCAAGATTGGACAGGACATTGGGATCATTGGGCTCCATCTGCAGCGCAGCCTGATAATATTGCTGCGCTTCAGTATGCTTTCCCATCTGGTCCGAGATCGCACCCTGGGTGGATAACACGCGCCAGTCCGGGCGTTCTGGCGTATGAGCCCGGGCAAGAACTTGCAGAGCCTCTGCAAAGCGCCCGCCATCGGCAAGAGCCTTGCCATAAGCGGCAGCAACATCACGGTCATTGGCATAGCGGACGGCCGCATTCTGCAACACGGCGATGGCCTGATTGGTCTGGTTCAAATCACGCAGGACCTTGGCGTAATTCAGCGAGATATTCTTTTCCCCCGGCGATTTATCGAACTGGCGGCCAAGCTGCTCGGCGGCAAGACGCTTCTCCGCATCCGTCATGCTGGCAACAGAACGGTTGATCGAGCCGGTGATATCGCCCCCGTCTCGCTTCAGGCAGCCGCCAAGCACCAGTGCCAGAAGCATGACGACAGTCAGGACGGACTTGCGGCTGGAGCGGCTGATATGAACGGGAGGGCGAAAGGCCATGGTGGACGACTCTGACAACGAGGAACTCACACCAGAACCAATAGTTTATTAACCCTAATGCATCGTTAAGACGTGTTTCTGGCTTTTCGACTCCGCGCTTAACGGCTCGGCAACCTTAATCGGCCATTATCCATGCAGTGAAGTATTGTGCATCCATGTCCGCCAACTTTTCTTCTGCTGTGTGCCCAACTGTTGCGTGAGAGTGTTTCGAGTATGCGTCTGCGTAAGCGTTATGGTCAGCGCCCTCCGGTGGGTCGCCCGCTGAAGCCCTGGATACTTGCTGCTGGCGTTCTGGTGTCCTTTACGGCAACAGCAGGCATCCGCACCACTGTCGATCTCTCGATGCCGGGTCTGCGCTTTGGCGAAGATCCTGTCAGCGTCAGTCTCGCCTGGCCGACACTCACTGCGCCCGATATTGCCATTGCCGCGGAAGATTTCATTCAGGCTCGCCCTGCAATCCAGACCGACACTGTTGAACCGGAACAGGACCCCCAGTTTCAACCTGGTTTCTGGCGTGGGGCTCAGCCGACAGACGGCAGTGAAGATCTCTATGAGGCAACACCAGAGATCTCGGTGCTTTTCCGGCTGGATACCGGAATCATGCCACTGGCAAAACCCTTCGAGGCTGATGACGGCGGACCCATGATTGGTGCTTTCAGCGGGCTTGCTGATGCTGTGACAACAGCCGGGACGGATGATCCTGCAAACGCTCCTGCCCAGGCGAAAGCGCAGATTGGTGCCCTGGCCGAGACTCCCGCGCTTGCCGCAACTGCGGCATCAAAAGACACGATCATCATTGCCAGCGTGGCGGTACCTGCGGCCCTCCCGCTTTCCGCCCCGTCCGGCCTTGTCAAGGTTGCGCTGCCGCCTCCGCGTCCCGTCAAGCCCCTGTCGCCGCTTGTCGGTACAGTGACATCGGAGAAGGAAATGAAATGCCTCGCGGAAGCAGTCTATTTCGAATCCCGGTCCGAGCCCGAGCGCGGTCAGGCCGGTGTTGCGCAGGTGGTTCTGAATCGGGCGCGTTCCGGCGTCTACCCGTCGACGGTGTGCGGCGTGGTCTATCAGAACAGACACCGCTATCTCGCCTGTCAGTTCACCTTTGCCTGCGAGGGAAAATCCCTGCGCATCACTGAACCTGGTCCATGGAGCACGGCCATGCGCATTGCACGCGATGTAGCCGAAGGCCGGACGTATCTTCCCGGAATCGGCAATGCCACCCATTATCACGCCAATTACGTGCGCCCATGGTGGGTTCGCCACATGGACAAGCGCGAAAAGGTGGGCAAGCACGTCTTCTATTTCGAGGCTGCGGAAAATTGAGAACACAGGAATAGAGAAGACAGGAATTGCGGCATGCAGTCAGGCTGTCGTAGGAATGCCGGATGTGCGGACGTTATGCGATCATCAGCCCTCCCGAAGACCTGAAGGCGCTGTTTGGCTATTGTGAAACGCCAAACTTTCCGCCTCGCACCAATATTGCGCCGACACAACCCGTTCCCGTGGTGCATCTAAGCGAAGGTCAGCGCCGTTTCACGCTGATGCGCTGGGGTTTCGTGCCGGGCTGGGTCAAGGAACTCAAGGGTTTCCCACTCATCATCAATATACGATCCGAGACCATCAGGGAGAAAGCCTCTTTCCGGGCCGCTTTCAGCAGGCGGCGCGCCTTGATGCCCGCTGATGCCTTTTACGAATGGCAGCGCTTTGAGACAGCAAGCAGGCCCTTCATGCTGCGGCGACCGGACCGCAAGCCTTTTGGCTTTGCTGCGCTCTGGGAAACCTGGAGCGCAAACGACGGCAGCGAAATTGATACGGTGGCGCTGATCAACACCACGGCAAACGGCGTTATCGCAGCGATTCACGAACGCTCGCCCGTGATTCTGCCAGAAGCCGATTTCGAGCAATGGCTGGATCCGATGACCACACCGGAGGCTGCACGCAAGCTGCTGCGACCGCCCGCCGAAGACCTGCTGGAACTGGTCCCGATCTCGACAGCTGTGAACAAGGTGGCAAATGACGGACCGGACGTTCAACAGGAGGTAAAGCGGGCACTTGCGCCTGAACCGCACGTGAAATCGGCGATCCGGAAGAGTGATGGGGAACAGGGACAATTGTTCTGAACCGAACGCTTTTCCCGATCAGACTACGGTGAGCCAGTCCGACGGACGCCCTGACCTGCGCGCCGATAATCCACGCCAGAGCTTTTCATACTGGTCAATGCAATTTGTGAGACAAAACTTCTGCAATGCCTTTTCCCGCGCTGCTGTTCCGAGTTGCTGACGGAAGACTGGCATGGATGCGAGCTTCAAAATGGCATCGGCCAGGTCATCCGGCGAATGGGGAGGCACCAGAATCCCTGTCTCACCATAATCGATCGCATCAATATTGCCGCCAACATAGGTCGCAATCATTGGCAATCCTGCCATCATGCCTTCGATGAGGCTGTTTGAAAACCCTTCCGTATGGCTGACGAGCAGGCCGATATCCGCCGCAGCATAGGGCTGACGGGAACCCGGCCATTCGCCTGGAAAAATCACATTGTCACCCAGTCCGAGCAGGCCGACTTTTCGGCGCAGCTCATGTTCGATCCCACCGTCACGGCCTGGCAGCAGGACGCGCCAGGGCTGTGGCAGGCGGTACGTGATCCGCGAGAGCGCGTAAATCAGATCCTCATGGCCTTTGTAGGAATGAAAATTCGCAACATAGGTCAGGACAAAGGCATCCTCCGGCAGGTTGAACATTTTCCTGCATTCAGACCGCTCCTTGACCCTCAGAGGGCCCGCGACAGGAATACCATTCCAGATCGTGCAGACCTTGTCCGGTTGACCCGATTCCTTCACCAGCTCCGTTGCAACGGCGTTTGAATTGCCAACAAGCGCATCCGCAAGCCTGTGGGAAGCACGCTCAAGCCATCGGGCGACGGTGTGCTTGGCGGAATAGAAAGCAAGGCTCCGGCGGCCATGCACAAGCGCAGGGCGAGGCTCCATCAGCGCACCCATCAGGAGATGGGCCGTTGCAGCAGCAAGACTGGGTTCGCTGAGAAAGCCATGAACCACGCTGGCGCGGGCTTTTCTGGCGGTCTGGCGGATCAGCAGCGCCTGCTGGATCGTGCGAATGGGGCGTGGCCATTTGCGTGCAGGACTGATCATGCTTGATACGTCTTCGCTCAAGGCGGCATCGAGGCTTCCGCCCCCGGCCAGAAGCACTACCGAAATATCAAAACCGCGCTCTTTCAGCCCCGGCAGGATATGCATCAGATGATGCTCCGTGCCGCCTGAATTCAACGGCGGGGCAGCAATGACAATCGATATTGGCTCTTGTGATATCGGCTCTTGCATCATGAATCAGGACGTAAGTGTTTTTGGGGTGGAATTATGACGCCAGGCTTCAAACATCATGACGGCCCAAAGGAAAGGGCTGTGATCCTCACGACCATCAAGATGGCGTGCCCAGAGTTTCTGGATGGCGGCAGCATCAAAATATCCAGTCTCGGCCAAGCTTGTTGGTGCCAGCAGACTTTCTGCAAAGGGCCGCAACTCGCCGCGCAGCCAGTCGGCCAGTGGCACGGCAAAGCCTTTCTTTGGTCGTTGAAACAAGGTTTCAGGCACTGATTTCCCCAATATGGTTTTTAACAGTCTTTTACCCTCAGCACCCCTTCCCAGATGCAGTGAAGATATGCGCGCTGTCCACTCCCACAAGGTGCGATCCAGCAAGGGAACCCGCATTTCCAGCCCGACAGACATACTGGCACGATCCACTTTCACCAGAATATCGTCAGGAAGGTAAGAAACGGCATCAATTGCCCTCATTCGGCCCAGAAGATCATCAATCCCCGCAGTGACTGATGCGTCATAGCCCTCGGATTGATGCTCATCACGAATGCGCGTGCAGGCTGCTTGATCGGTCGTCAAGACGAGGAACTGACGGTAACCAGACACAAAGTCCGGAGCCGCACCAAGACTGAGCGCGCGCTGAAGATTGCGCCCCGGGTGCTGACCCGCAGCAAAGAGGCGACGGGCCACGGGATCGAGAATCGAAACAGGCAGCAGCCCAGATGCCTGCGCGAGCGCCCGCCGGATCAGCCCTGGCAAGCTTTCTTGATAGCGTGCGAGGGAATGGCCCCACCCGTAGCGCTGATAGCCTCCGAATGTCTCATCGCCGCCATCTCCCGAAAGAGCGACCGTCACATGCTTGCGAACGAGTCGGGACAGCAGCAGCGTTGGCAATTGCGATGAATCCGCAAAAGGCTCGTCATAGACATCGGCGATCTGTGCTGCCAGTGCCAGCGCTTCACGAGCCGATGTCTGCAAGGTGTGGTGACGGGTTCCCAGATGGCGGGCGATGGCTGCGGCATGAGGCGCTTCATCAAAGGCCTGCTCTTCAAAGCCGATCGTGAAGGTGTCGATCGGGCTTGAGGAGCGCTGCTGCATGAAGCTGGCAACCAGCGAGGAATCAATGCCGCCGGAAAGAAAAGCGCCAATCTGCACATCCGAGACCATCTGACGCTCGACAGAATCGCCAATCAGGCGCTCGCCCTCGCCTGCAATCTCAGCGAATGATCCTTGATGGGGATCAGCTTGCCCCGTCAGAATCGCCGTCACCGGGGACCAGTAGCGCTCAACCTTCGGTTTCTGGCCCTGTTGCCAGTGCAGCACCGAACCCGGTTCAAGTTTTCTGACATTGCGCAGGATTGTCCATGGGGCCGGCACAGCGCCATGACGCAGAAAGGCCTTGAGCGATGCCGGATCGATCTCCTGAGGGCAGGCCGGATCACGCCGCAGTGCCTTGAGTTCGGAGGCAAAGAAAAATCCGTCTTCGCAGTCATGCCAGAGCAGCGGTTTCACGCCAAAGTGATCGCGCGCCAATGTCAGTGAGCGGGCTTCACGGTCCCAGATCGCGATGGCAAACATGCCGTTGAGCATTGGCAAAACACGCGCGCTGCCCCAGCGATCCCAGGCTTCCAGAAGAACTTCGGAATCCGAAGTTCCTCTGAAGCGGATGCCTTCCTGCTGAAGTGTCTGGCGTATTTCGCGAAAATTATAGATTTCGCCATTGTAGCTCATGATCAGTCGCCCTGAGGCCGAGACCATTGGCTGCGCGCCTGTCTCCGAAAGATCAAGAATAGCCAGACGCCGATGCGCAAGAGCGACCCCCGCCTGCGGATCGGACCAGAGGCCCGCACCATCCGGGCCGCGATGCGCCACAGCAGCACTCATGGCACTGACACGTTCTCTGAGAACCTCATCAGAAGGCAACCGCCGCAAGATCAGACCGGCAATCCCGCACATGGGTGGCTTCGCTCTTCAGTCGTGTGTGGAGGAAGCAGAAGGCCGTGTTTTCAATTCACGCCGTGATAGTGTTTGAACCATGCGATGAATCGAGGCAAGCCCTCGGAAATGGGCGTCTTGGGATCAAATCCAAGATCACGCACACTTTCGCTGATATCGGCCGAAGTCTCGGTCACATCCCCGGTTTGCAGCGGTTCGAAAATTTTCTCGGCGGTGCGCCCAAGTTCTTTTTCCATCACGGCAATATAGTCCATCAGCCGCTCCGGCTTGTTATTGCCAAGATTATAGACCTTGTGGCGCGCGTTTCCGGGGGTCGCGACAGGCGGATGATCATGCGCCGCCAGAACGCCAGCCACGATATCATCGATGAACGTGAAATCACGGCGCATCTCACCATGGTTGAAAACGCGGATTGGCCGTCCATTGATGATGGCATCGGCAAAGAGATAGGCCGCCATATCCGGTCGCCCCCAAGGCCCGTAGACCGTGAAAAAACGCAGCCCGACGGCAGGAATACCAAAACTCCAGGAATAGGCTTCCGCCAGATGTTCCGCAGCAAGTTTTGTCGCCGCATAGATCGAGGAAGGACGATTGACCGCATGATGGGTTGAGAATGGCTGCACGGTGTTGCGGCCATAGACCGATGAGGATGAAGCATAGACCAGATTGCTGCAATGCTTCAGACGCTTGGCCATCTCGAAAATAACAACCTGACCCATGACATTGGAATCGGCATAGGTGAAGGGATCAATCAGGGAATGCCGAACGCCGGCCTGTGCCGCAAGATGAATGATGGACCCGGCATCGGAATGAGCATCTGCCAACCGGAACATTGCCTCGCGATCAGCAATATCCGCCTGAGTAAGACTGAACCCCTTGTATGGGGTGAGCCAGGCGAGACGTGCATGCTTGAGTCTGGGATCATAATAGCTGTTGATGTTGTCAATGCCGACAACATCATGCCCTTGCGCCAGCAGTGCTTTTGACACGTGGGAGCCGATGAATCCCGCAGCTCCAGTAACGATGACCTTCACGACAATTCCTTAGCGTCTGTTGAGCGCTGGTATCACCCTCACCAAAGGCCTGCAAGCGGCAAGCAAATGTCAGATTTGAGGCCATGCCGGCTGATAGCCATGCTTCAGACAGCCGAGAATACTGGGCGGGGTCAGCACTTGAACAGGGCCTTGCGGAAGGCCGCCCGCATAATCATAGCCGGTGAACCTCCAGCGCAGAAGCGCGCCCGCCTTAACCGCGCAAGGTTTTTCGGCCACAAGGATCATCGCGCCATCCGGCAAATCAGCGGCACGCATCAGATGGATGCGTTTTGCACCGCGCGGCCCGGGAAAGCGCCGTTCCAGGTCAAGCTGCCGGTCCATTGTATCAACTCCGGGAGGCTTATCGCCTGTTACCCTGCCCCATGCAGAAGCAAAAGCCACGGCATCGGCGCGGCGACATTCGAAACAAGGGCGATGGCCAGCGGCGAGTGCTGCAATCTCATCGGAAAAAAACAGCTCGGTATATCCCTGCCCCCAGACAATGCGACGGCGGCTCTTGAAAGACAGCCGGCAGCAAATCCATTGGCGTGAGGCATAGGTCCTTCCCCGAACCGTCTGGCTCACGGAATCGTGAAACCGCCCACCACGATTGCCGAACACGCTGCCGCGCTCCGGCGTCGCAAACAACGCCCCGAAGGGATCAACCCGGTTGGCAAGAGGCCTCACAGCTGGCATCAGCTGCGTCGGAACACTCTGGAGCGGCCCTCCCTTAGCCAGGTCAGGATCGTTCCCCCGAGCAACAGCAGAAGTCCCAGAAGACCAAGAGCAATCGGGGTCAGCCCGGCTCCTTTCACCACATAGGCTTCCGAGGGTTTCAAGCCGATATAATCAGTGCCAGCAAAGCGGCCCCCACTGCGGATATCCACGATGCGCGGAATTGTAATGCCGCCAGATTGCTCCAACCGCCGTGCGCTGCCGCCGGACTGCTCTGCGAGTGGTTGCAACAGCTCCGTCGTGCTTGTCACCTCACGGAACTCGCGAGGGTTGGCAGGACCTACATTGGCAAAAGCAATACGATCCCCATCAATCACCCGGTGCAAGCCCGAGCGTCTCGCCGTCCATGCGCTGCGCCACAGCCCTGGCTCGGTCTGGCTCAGGGTCAATTTGATTTCATCATTATCAGGCCCGATGAGCCGCACATCGCTCGTGGTTTCCGCCAGCGTCTGCCGTTCGATCGTGAGAACCCGCCCGCGCACAGTCATACGCAGGGCTTCCTCATCAAGCTCAGGCTCTTTCATCAGCCAATGCGACAGCTTACGAAGCAGATCGATGTAGGGACCACCTTCGCCGAGTCCCCGCGCCCAGAGCCAGGCGTGATCGGACAGCAGCTGTGCAACCCGGCCTTTGCCTACGCGGTTAAGAACCAGAAGCGGTGCATTGTCAGGGCCCGTCATGATGGAGGCTCCGGCCGTGGCCTGGGTATTGACTAGCCGGAACCATGGTGCCCATTGCGGCTGTTCAGCGTTCCAGCCGGGCAGTGCCCGCGTCACTGGATGCCGCTCGCCCAAAGTCGAGATGCGCGGCAGGTAGGGCCGCTCGACCAGCTGGCCGGTGGGGCGAGCCGGCAGAATTTGCATCAACGGTGTTGTGGAAAGGCTGCCAGGACCGGCAAATTCACCACCCGCCGCCAGCAAAACTGCACCACCATCGCGCACATAGCGCGCGATATTCTCGAAATAGGAAGCTGGCAGAATGCTCTGGTTGGCGTAGCGATCAAAAATCAGCAGGTCGAATTCAGCGATTTTCTGAATGAACAATTCGCGAGTCGGAAAGGCAATCAGCGCCAGCTCGTTGATCGGCGTTCCATCCTGCTTTTCTGGCGGGCGCAGGATGGTGAAATGCACCAGTTCAACATTGCCATCCGCCTTCAGAAGATTGCGCCAGGTCCGCTCTCCCGCATGCGGTTCGCCGGAAACAAGCAGCACTTTCAACTTGTCTCGCACCCCGTCAATTGGCAGCACGACCACATTGTTGAGAAGGGTCAGTTCATCGGTCAGCGGTTCAACCTCGATCTCGATCAGGTTCGGCCCGGCATTCTCGATGCGCACGGGCAGGCGTATCAACTGACCCGGCGAGCCGGTGCGCCGGGCAATGATCTGTCCGCTGCGCTTCACGATCAGGTTGGCCGGCCCACCAATACCGATACCAGAATCGACAATTCTGAGTGCTATCTGCACATCTTTCCCGACAATACCGAAGCGCGGACCCTCGATAATCTCGATCCGGCGATCCCGCTCATTCACCCGTCCTGTGATCAGGGCATGAAACGGTGCATTGAAGCCCAAGGCACGGGCACTTCCTGGAATGTCATGAACCCTGCCGTCCGTGATGGCGATCACACCCGCCATACGCTCGGGCGGCACATCCGCAAGGCCAGATTGCAGCGTCTCGAACAGGCGCGTTCCATCGGTATCCGCATCACGGTCCTCGATGTCGATGACGCGAATCTCCGTGTTGGCTCTGGACTGAAGCTGGCCCATCACGCTTTGACGGGCGCGTTCGGCCTGGGCTGTACGATCCGACAGGCTCTGGCTGCCACTCTTGTCGACAACGACCGCGACGACATCGTTGAGGCGATCACGCTCCAGGGTGACAAGCGCAGGATTGGTCAGCGCCAGAATCAGCAGGCTGAAGGCAAGACCGCGCAGCCAGGCACCGCGCTGGCGCAGAAAAAGTGCAAGTCCCGTCAGCACAAGAGCGATCATGGCCAGTACGATAACAGCCGTCCAAGGGATGAAGGGTGCGAAAGCGAGGCTCAGGCGATCCATGCTATTGTCCCAGCCGCTCGAGCAATGCCGGAACATGCACCTGATCCGCCTTGTAATTGCCTGTCAGCGCATACATCACAATGTTGATGCCGGCACGGATAGCAAGCTCGCGCTGGCGGGCGTCACCAGGCACAAGCGGAAAACGCGGCTGTCCAAAACGGTCGATAGCCCAGGCGGCAGCAAGATCATTGCCCGTGATGATGATGGGCGAAACACGGTCTCCTGCCTGCGCAGGCCGTGTGCGATCCTGATCCTGATTGCGTTGCAGAACCTCGATCCAGGTCTTGCCAGACGCATAACGGCCTAGGAATTCATCAAGGATGTAGAACGTCTTGGTCACGACGTGATCCTTGGGAACCGGCTCCAGCTCGGGGACATCGATCCCCGAGAGAATAAGGCGCATCATTTGTGCTTCCGGTGTCGCAGCATTGCCATTGCGGTTGTTGTTTGCATCTCGGGTGTCGAAAATAATTGTTCCGCCGCCCTTCATGAAAGCATCGATACGGCGGATGGCCGCTTCGGATGGCAGCGGACGCGCTGGAACCATGGGCCAGTACAGCAGAGGATAATAAGCCAGCTCATCGCGGGAAAGATCAATGCCGATGGGCTCTCCCGGATCAAGTGCGGTGCGCGACGACAGGTTGCGCGACAGGCCCATCAGACCCTGGCGGCTGATTTCATCCACGGTATTATCACCGGTGATGACATACGCGAGCCGGGTCATCAGCGCGGCCTCGATATCGTCTGCCCGAAAAGCCGGAAGACGTTCCGTCTTCGTGGCCGGTTGCTGGAGTTGCGGCTGGGCCGGCTGCTGGGCTTGGGACAGCGAAGGCATAAAAACCGCCATGCCCGCCAGAAGACCAAGCAGAATGGCAGCAGCCTGTCCTCTTAATCGCGTGGTTCTCAGACGCGCCAGAGCACCCGCAAGCCACAAGGCAGCCAGCGCATCAAGCATGAACAAGACCAGAGCAATGCTCATCAGCGGTCCTCGCAAATCCAGTGCCTGACGGGCGATCAGCGGTCTGATCGCAACCCCCGAAAGGTCGAGCGGCGTCAGTTCGGCATTTGGGGCCAGAGTATTCACGGCAAGGGGTGATTCGGCAACGCCGTAAAATCCGGGCGGATGACGCAACGTTGCAGGCTCGACATGATTGCGTTTGACCGGTTCGGCCACAGCGGATGGTGGACGAAAGGCTCCGAATCCATCGAGATTGCGCAAGGGGGCAAGGATTGCCTCAGCCCGCCGCTGCGGATCATTGGTCTCCGTATCAGCCCCGGTATTGACCGTTGCAAGGCTCGTCAGGCGACGCAATGTTTCCACAAAGCTTACCGAAAGCGGCAGGGATGACCAGCCGGTATCGGCGGTAACATGGAAGAGTGCGATCACGCCTTTGCCGCGCCGTTCGCCCGTCACCAGTGGTGTTCCGTCTTCAAGTGCGGCCCATGTTTTTTCTGGCAGCGCCGCATCAGGTTCCGCCAGGACCTGCTGTGACACCGCAACATCCGATGGAACCGCCATGCCTTCGAAGGGGCTGCCCGCAGAAAAAGAGGCGAGTTTCTTGGGCGTATCCCAGGAAAGAACACCGCCCATGATGCGTTCATTGCGCCTGAGCTTGACCGGCAGAAGTCCGTCCGTCGGCGAGACTACCCGACGGCTGGCAAAGCGGATCAACACGCCGCCATTCTCGACAAACGCGCGCAGCGTGTTCAGATTGGCCCCCGATAACGTACCGATATCCGTGAGCACAATGGCCCCCGCACCATCCTCGATAAGGCGCGCATAGGGGTCAGCAGCACCGCGCGGAGCCTCACGCACATCGGCAAAGGGACCAAGGGCGCGCGTCACAAAATAGGCTGCCGAAAGCAGGGGCTGCGCCGTATCGACGCTTTCGCCGCTGACGACGCCCACACGGCGGCGCTTGTTGCGTCCATCCAGCAGCAAGACAGCGCCGGAAGATTGCTGTTCCAGCAGATCAATGCGGGCAATGTCGTTGCGGATTTCCAGTGGCGCTTCAAAACGGGCCACGGTTTCCCTTGATCCGGTCTGGAACAGGAACCGCGCTTCGGCGACCTGACGACCCCGTGCATCCGTGGCTTTCAGCGTACCCGCCGCAGGAGCGGCATCCGAACCGCGAAGAACCCGCACATTCAAGGCATCGGGTGCATTCGCGCCGCCTGCAAGAGCAATACTTCCGG
>JANNRX010000323.1:0-3156 GCA_031401875.1 Hyphomicrobiales bacterium
GATCCTTATCTTGTCTGCGGCCAGTTCAAGCGCCAGGTTTTTCACCATCTGGTGCACGCCGGCATTGGCCACAGAATAAGCTGAAGATGGTGTGGCTGCGATTGCTTGCAATGCCCACATCGATCCCGTCTGAACAATCACACCTGCGCCGCGTTGTTTCATGGCTTTCGCAGCAGCTTGTGCCATGAAGAACTTGCCTTTGAGGATAATGGAAATAAAACGGTCGAAGTCCGCTTCTGTGTGATCCAGAAAGGGCTTTGGGGCAAAAACGCCTGCATTATTGATGAGAATATCCACTCCACCAAATGTCTTTGTAGCGGCAGCGACAACGGCTTCCGCGGTCTCTGGTTTGCTGATGTCTCCGGGAATAGCGACAACCGACTGGCCAGTGCTATCAATTGTCCGAGAAGCGGCCAGAAGCAGATCCTTGCGTCGGCCGTTGATCACGACTTTGGCTCCTTCACAGTGTAAGGCTGTGGCGACTGCCAAACCAATGCCAGTGCCTCCACCTGTAACAACAGCGACTTTATCTTTGAATCTCATGACTTTCTCCTTGTCTACCTACTAGACAATAGATTTATATCTACTGATTAGTAGGTTGGCAAGAGAGAGCTGGTATGCTTTTTCAGAATGGGATTAACCGGAGCTTTTGATGAGTGACACAAAAACGCAATTGATGGATAGTGCCTGTCAGCTTGTGCAGATCCGCGGCTACAATGGGTTTAGCTTTCATGATCTTGCGGAAATGGTCGGTATCCGCACTGCGAGCATCCATTATCATTTCCCGACAAAGGCAGATCTCGGTCAGGCCTTAATGCTGCGCTACTCGGCGTCATTCATGGCAGCGCTGGGCGATCCTGCACTTGGAGAACCAAAGGCGCTTCTTGAGCGCTATGTTTCCCTGTTTCGGACGACTCTTCTAGAAGGCCGGATGTGTCTTTGCGGTATGGTCAGCGCTGAGATCGGCGGTGTGCCTGAGCCGATGGGGCGGCAGGCACACGTGTTTTTCAAGGCGAATGAAGAGTGGTTACAGCAGGTTCTGGTGCGCATTGGGCAAGATGAAAGTTCTGGGCTTGTTCAGGCAAGGCTCATCCTTGCAGCCCTGGAAGGTGCGATGCTGATGGCCCGCACCGGTTCCGATATCTCTCTTTTTGATCAAGTGTCCGGTGCCTTGATGACCCGGCATACGCAGGGGTAACGGATGCCGCTGGTTCGCTTGCCTGAGCCTGGAAAAGCATCGCCGATGCGGGCATCCACCGAGCGATGAGTGGCATGATCAAGGGCGAATAGGCCCTGGCAGGCCGCTGAAAAACCATGGCATGGCGCTTCAGCGTTGTTCTTCTCCCATCAGAAATTTCTTGTGTGACCATTGTGGGTGCTTCGAGGCTCCTTCGCTCTGCTTCGTTGCGCCGCAGCATGAGGTGCATTGGGGCTTGCAAGGTGCCGGTTTTTCTCATCCTGAGGTGCGCAGCGAAGCGGAGCCTCGAAGGACGCACGTGGCTCGTGCAACGTCCTCTCTCAAGACACTTTAACTTCTGTGGACCAGGAAGCCATCGCTCATTATATCTCTGCTCATGACGGATGCTGATTCCCCACTCCTCACCCGCCGCCGCATCCTTGCCTTGAGCGCGGGAGGCATCGCCTCTCTCGCGAGCATGAAAGCCAATGCCCAATCCTCTGATTTTCAAGGCTTTTTGCGCGCTCTCAGAGGCGAGGCGCGGGCGGCTGGTGTGTCTGACATCACCTTCGCTTCCGTCATCGAAGGCTTGACGCTGGACCCCGGACCCGTAGCCTCCAGCCGCAGGCAGAGCGAGTTTTCGCGTCCGTTCTGGGATTATGTCAACGGCGCGGTATCCGCCGGGCGCTTGAGTGCCGGGCGCGCCGCTACGCAAAGGGCGGTGGCGGATTTCGCCTGGATCGAGCGTAATCTTGGTGTCGGCAAGCAGGTGGTTGCCGGTATCTGGGGTTTGGAATCGGGCTTCGGCGCCTCCACCGGCGACAAGGATGTGCTGCGCTCCACCGCGAGCCTCGCCTTCAGCGGAACGCGGGCGGATTTCTACCGCAAGGAGTTCATCGCGGCGCTGAAAATCCTGGAGGAGGGGCATATCCCGCGCGGGCGCATGCTGGGCTCCTGGGCTGGCGCCATGGGCCAGACGCAGTTCATCCCGACGAGTTTCCTGAAATACGCCGTTGATGCCGATGGCGACGGGCGCAAGGATATCTGGGGTTCGACGCGCGATGCGCTGGCGTCCGCCGCCAACCACCTGAAGCTGGATGGCTGGATATCCGGCTTGCCCTGGGGTTTCGAGGTCGTGCTGCCCGCGCAATTCGACTGGACCTTTGGTGACCGCACGGCGCGGCATCCGTTCAGTACCTGGTCGAAAATTGGCGTCCGGGCTGCCACTGGCGAGATGCCGCGCTCGGGCGGGGCGGGGCTGTTTCTGCCCGCCGGAATCAACGGCCCGGCTTTCCTGATCACGGACAACTTCGAGGTGATCCGCGAGTATAACACCTCGGATTCCTATGCCGTTGGCGTTGGCCATCTGGGCGACCGCATTTTCGGTGGCCCGGCGTTCCAGAGGCCATGGCCAACGAAAGAGCCGCAGCTTAGCAATGCCGAAATCGCGCAATTGCAGCGCCTGCTGCAGGCCAAGGGACACCCCATGGGCACTATTGACGGCCGCATCGGCAAAGGCACCCGCAAGGCGGTGCAGGCGGTGCAAAAGGGTTTCGGCATGGTGCCCGACGGACATCCAAGCCCGGCGGTGCTGGCTAGACTGAGGTCAGGGTAAAGGTGGAACTCTCATCCTCCCCCCTCGTGAGGGAGGGCAGGGAGGGGGTCTTTCGCACGAGATACCAAGGCTCGGGTTTCTGCATTGATTTCACTGTTTGTTCGATCAGCTTGAGGCCTGCAGCGGCGACCCCCTCTATGTCTCTCCCCCACAAGAGGGGAGAAGACGCTTTGTCGGATAATACAGGGCTACCCCACCACCCCGTGCAGATCATAGGCATCCGCCCGCTCGATCTTGACGCTGACGATATCGCCCGGCCTAAGCGGCTTGAGATGTGTGATCGCTTCATCCAAATGCGGATTCTTCATGCCGGCTGCCATGGCATGCTTGAGGGCTTCTTCCCCATGTTGCACTACGGCATCGG
>JANNRX010000324.1:0-7479 GCA_031401875.1 Hyphomicrobiales bacterium
AGTCCTGTCGCCAGCAGCAGCCCGGCATCCCGGTTGGATTTGAACAGCCTGAGCGCCAACCCAGCATCCGTCGTATCGAGCGAACGCAATTGCCAGACGAGATGCGTGGAAAAAGCGGCAAGACCGATCCAGGCGAAAGGGCCTGCCCCGGCAAGGGCAAGCGCCACTCCCATCTGGATCGCCGCGCAGCCATAGCATATCGCCACGAGCTGCGGTGCTTTTGCCCCGAAATGGCGCGCCGTGGAGCGGATACCAACGATGCCATCATCCTCGATATCCTGTAACGCATAAATGGTATCGTAACCGATCACCCAGAGAATGCTGCCGAGATAAAGCAACACCGGCGCTGCGGTGAGACCGCCAGTGAAAGCGGCCCAGCCCATCAAGCCGCCCCAGGCAAAAGCCAGACCCAGCACGGCCTGCGGGTAATCCGTGATCCGCTTCATGAAGGGGTAGATTGCAACCGGTAGGAGCGAGAGAAAACCAAGCGCAATGGCGAAGCCGTTCAGGGACAGCAACACCGTTAGCCCGACAAGACAGAGGCTGACGGCAAAGGCGGCCGCCTTCGTGACACTGATCTGCCCGGACGGCAGCGGCCGATTGCGCGTCCGCTCGACTTTTGCGTCGAGATCGCGGTCGACAATATCATTCCAGACGCAGCCCGCTCCGCGCATGGCGATGGCGCCAATCATGAACAGACCGAGATGAAGAAAGGAGGGCGCGCTGTTCAGACTTGCCGCAGCCAGAAGCGATGACCACAGGCATGGCAGAAGCAAAAGCTGCCATCCGATGGGACGATCAATGCGCGCCATGCGCAGATAGGGTTTCCATGCAGCAGGCGCATAACGATCAACGAGATTGTCTGAAGGCGCGTCAGAAGGTGCTGGCGCGGAGGTCCCCATCAACGGTCAATCTGTATCACAGGGCCCCTTGCGGAAGCCGGACGCCCGATCCCACCGGGGCTGGTGCACCGCCGCCAGCCTGTTGCTGCTGCTGGGCTGCACGGGCTCTGGCGTTTTGCAAATCCTGGTTCTTGGCGGCGGTGCAGGCCTGACCGCGAGCACGCAAGGCCTGTCCGCTTGAACCCTGGGCCTGTTCGACAACCTGCTCGGGAATCTGGCACCAGTCCTTGTTTTCAGAAAGCCATTTGTTCAGGCGCTGGTCTGCCGACACCAATTGGCTCAGGGTCGAGCAGGCTTGCCCGGCTGTCGGGCGCTTGCTCTTGAAGCCGTTGATGCGCTCAATCAGTGACTGCCTTGGAGCCATGAGCTTCTGGAAATCCCCCTGACAATTGCTGGCCTGCGCCAGCGCAGCAGTATCCGTCAGCACGGCTGTCCCAAAGAACACGCCGAGGGCCATCATCGTGGCGATCTTGTTTGATCTGGTCATCACTGGCTTTCCATTCGCCGTTGCGGGTCACTCCAGAAACCGGAGCAATGTTATTGTGTTTGTGCCCATAGCATTTTACGCAATACAAGGAAAGACGAAGTCTTCAATCGGCCAGAAAGTGGCCATTTGAGGGCCAGGAGCGGATAAAACCGGACCTTGTAATGAATTACGATGACACGAGGCCCGGTGCGTGGAACCCACCCTGAAGCCCCTGCAGCATCATGGCAACGGCGACAGGTGTTCTGTCTTCCATGGCCGGGCCAATGATCTGCACGGCTCTGGGCATGGTATCGGACGAAAATCCCACAGGAACGACAGCAGCCGGAAGATTGGCCCCTGATGCCAGTGCGGCCCAATGCAGAAAATCGAGATAGGGCCGCTTCTGTCCATTCACATCCAGTGTCCGGATCATGATGTTGGGCTCATGGTCATGGCGCAGGGATGCAACAGGGGCAGGCGGGCAAAGAACAACATCATATTTCTGGAAAAACACGGCCCATTGGCGGATCAATTGCTGCCGACGGGCATTGATTGCCTGATAAAACCCTGGCGTCATCTGCATGCCTCGCGCCTGCAAGGCCACATGCGAAAGATCGCCCGGCGCATAATGAGCCGCTCTGGAAGCGATCTTGTCGCGTATCCTGGGTGGCAGAGCGTAGCCCACATTCCAGTGGTTGAGGAGCGCAAAGACCTCATAGGCCTCCTCGAAGCGAAAGCTCGGACGCGCCTGCGCCGTGACCAGAGCGCCTGCATCGGCGAGCATGGCTGATGCCTCACGCACGCCATCTGAAACTGTTTCATCAACCGGCGCAAAAGCCTCATCCAGCCAGACCGCCACGCGCAAGCCCAGGGGTGTGGTGCGACGTGGTGCTGGCAAGGCAGGGCCGGACAGGGCGATGTTGCGCGGTCCGGTCAGGATGGGCAGAAGCAGATCGAGATCGGATGCATGACGCGTCATCGGCCCGACCACCACCAGATCCACATTCCGCTCCGGTCGCTTCTCAGGCGGCGGCGGAACCGCCCCCCAGCTCGAAACAAGCCCCCAGCTTGTCTTCAGTCCTGCGATGCCATTGGTGGCACAGGGCCAGCGCACGGAACTGCCCTGATCCGTGCCGACGTCAAAACTCGCCATTCCCGTGGCAACAGCCGCAGCGGCGCCTCCCGAGGATCCGCCAGCGGAAAACGCCAGATTCCAAGGGTTGTTCGTGACGCCATGCAATGGATTGTAACTCTGGAAATCACCACAAAATACCGGGACGCAGGTTTTTCCAATGATGATGGCGCCAGCCTGCCGAAGCCTTGCAACGGCAACGGCGTCTTCTCGTGGCATCCTGTCCTTGAAAGCGGGAGCGCCGCATGTCGCAGGCATTCCCACGACATCCAGCGCGTCCTTGATCGTGATGGGCAATCCTTCAAGCGGTCTTGCTGTTTCGTCGATATAACGCTGATCCGCCGCAAGAGCGGCTTTCAGGGCAGTTTCGCGGTCGAGATGCACGATGGCATTGATCACTGGATTGACGGAATCAATGCGGGCAAGGGTCAGTTTCAACAGCTCGGATGGCGAAAGCTTGTGGCCAGCCAAAAGTTCCCGCTGATCAGCAACCGAGATCAGCAGGGGGTCGGTTGCTGTCAACGCTTTTCAGCCCGCTTGCGCACCGCATCGCGCCAGGAAGAGATGACGCCATCGAGATGAATGCGATCATCGGGTCCAAGTTGGCCCATTGTCTCCTGTACGAAGTCATTCTGAAGTTGCAAGCCATGTGCAACGGCGGTCTGGCCCGCTTCTGTCAGAAAAAGGGCATTGGAACGACGATCCCCGGGAGCGCTGCGACGTTCGACATATCCAGCCTCGACAAGGCGATCAATCAGGCCCGAGACATTGCCTTTGGTCACATAGAGCCGCTCGGCCAGATCGCTCTGGGACAGCCCCTGCTGTTCTGTCAGCGTGGACAGCACATCGAATTGCGGAACCGAGAGACCGGCTGGCTTCAAGGTCTGGCCCATTTCCGCAAAGACACGCTGATGCAAGCGAATGAAGCGGAAATAAATCCTGTCTAGTGAAGGGGTCTCCGGCATTCGATGTTCCTGTTTTCAAAATCCTCCTAAGCTGCATTGTCGATTCACGCAATCCTTGCAATGCTTTAGAATTAACGGCAGTCTTGTCACTGAAAAATACCTTACCACTGAAAATTGCCTTGCACCGAAAGACACTGAATCATGCGTGGATTGATGCAGGAGTGGCCACTGCTTGTTCACAGGATTATCGACCACGCGGCCAAATACCATCCGGTACGCCGGATCGTCAGCCGATCTGTCGAAGGTCCCATTCATCTCACGAATTATCGGGATGTCCGTCTGCGTGCCCTCAAGCTTGTGCAGAGGCTGCACAAGGAAGGGCTCAAGCCTGGCGAGCGGGTTGCAACACTGGCCTGGAACACCTGGCGGCATGTTGAGGCATGGTACGGCATCACTGGGGCGGGTTGCGTCTATCACACTGTCAATCCGCGGCTCTTCAAGGATCAGATCGCCTGGATTATCAATCACGCCGAAGACAGGATCATGCTTGTCGATCTGACCTTCGTGCCAATCCTCGAAAGCATCCAGCATGCAATCCCGACTGTCCGACGTTACGTAATCCTCACGGACAGCGTACACATGCCCGTAACCTCCTTGCGCAAGGCCATTGCCTATGAGGACTGGCTTGCTGAGGGTGATGGCGATGCCGACTGGGTTGCTGTGGACGAGAATGATGCCGCCGGCATGGCCTATACATCAGGCACGACGGGCGATCCCAAGGGTGTCGTCTACTCCCACCGCTCCAATGTGCTGCATGCGCTGGCTGTGAATAACGGGGATTATCTCGGCCTGCGTTCCAATGATGTCGCCATGCCAGTTGTTCCGCTGTTTCACGCCAACGGCTGGGCCTTTGTCTTTGCCGCGCCGATGGCCGGTGCTGGCCTGGCATTGCCCGGCGCAAAACTCGATGGTGCCAGTATCCATCAACTTCTGGAAGAGCATGGCGTTACCATTACTGCGGCGGTTCCAACCGTCTGGCTCGGCCTGCTGCAGCATCTGGAAGCAACACAAGGCAAGATCACCAGCTTGAAACGGGTTGTCATTGGCGGCTCGGCCTGCCCGCGCGCCATGACGGAGGCTTTCGAAACACGCTACGGCGTCTCGGTCAACCATGCCTGGGGCATGACGGAAATGAGCCCGCTGGGTTCTTTCTGCTCACTGAAACCGGAAACGGCAACACTTGCTGGCGACGGCCTCTATGATCTCAAGGTCAAGCAAGGTCATCCGCCTTTCACCGTCGATATGAAAATCACCGATGACGAGGGACAGGAGAAGCCCTGGGATGGCAAGGCCTTTGGCCGCCTCAAGGTCAAGGGACCGGCTGTCACTGCGGCCTATTTCAAGGCCGAGCAAGACAATATTCTGGACGATGATGGCTTTTTCGATACCGGCGATGTCGCAACCATTGATTCCGACGGATATATGCAGATCACAGACCGGGCAAAGGACGTCATCAAATCGGGCGGGGAATGGATTTCCTCGATCGATATTGAAAACCTCGCCATGGGCCATCCAGCTGTGGCAGAGGCGGCTGTGATTGGTATCGCCCATCCGAAATGGGACGAACGCCCGCTGCTGGTTGTGGTGCTCAAACCCGGCGCTCCACCCGTCAAGGCCGATTTGCTGGCTTTTCTGGATGGCAAGATTGCAAAATGGTGGATGCCTGACGAAATTGTCTTCGTGCCTGAAATTCCCCACACTTCCACAGGAAAGATTCTGAAAACAGCGTTGCGTGAACAATTCAAGGACTTCAGATTCTTTTGAGCCTGATTTGCCTTGGCCGCTGATCGTCAACCGGCGTTCAGGAAAACAGTCGTATCAGGCCGCGTGTCGTGCAAGGAAATGATCATGATACTTCAACGCTCCTGCTTTTCTGCCGTGCTGCTTGTGGCTGCTCCTTCGCTCACGTTGGCGCAGCCAACAACGGTCACCTATTCCATGGCAATTGCTGGCCTGCCCATCGGTTCGGCCACCATGGTGATGACGCCCAGTGTCAACAGCACATCGGTCTCGCTCAGCGGAAAGGCGGGAGGACCGCTTGAGATCGGCAAAATGAGTGCCTTGGCCGTGATTGCACCGGATCAAGTGACGGTGCAGAGCCAATCAGGCTCCGGCAAAAGCGCTGCCAGCGCCAGTCTGCTTTCGAGCGGCGCTCCCGGCAGCAGTTCCTTTACCTATACCGGCCAGAACAACCGGGGCACAGGCAAGATTGCCATGAAACTCGCAGGGGGGCGTACAACAACGCTTGATGTCTCCATTCCTGACAATCCGACGGCTGTTCGCGTTCCCGTGACCGAGGTTCACAAGATAGGCGTCATCGATCCGCTCTCGCTGCTGGCACAGTTTATCAAACCTGGCGGAACGATGAATCCAAAAGGTCTTTGCGGCAAATCGCATGGAATCTTTACCGGACAGGCGCGCCTGAACCTTTCGGGATCGGAAGCCCGATTTGAGAATACAGGCAGCCTGCCGAACGGCTGGCGCGCGATAAGCTGTTCTGTCACCCTCACACCCGTTTCTGGCCACCGCATTGACAAGAACAGAAACGCCGGCAAGCCCCAGACCGCCAGTCTGGTCTTTGCAGAATCCATCGATAGTTCCAGAACGCTGTTGTGGAGCCTATCGGTACCGGGCAGTTTCGGCAGCTTCTCGCTGACAGCGAGTTCCGTGAATTAACTCCCCCAGGCAAGGCACTGTCCTGTGCTTGATCCGTGTATGGTGTGCTGATACGAATTTCCCGATTATCGGGGGACAGCATGACCATGACGCGGGCGATCAATCCTAAAACTCTTGCATCCTTTTTCGCTGTCCTGTCGCTTGCATGGCCCCTGCAAGCCTTTGCCGCCGAAGGAACAGCGACAGTCAATACCATTCACATCTTTGGCATTCCTGTTGATTTTGTCCTTTTTGCACTGACTCTTGTCGGTGTTGCGTTGTTTCACAACCGTACATTGCAGGTGGCGCTGGCCGGCCTTGTCGGCATCTCGCTCTACAAGTTGTTTTTCACCGGCTTCAAGGCTGGTGCCGGATTGGCTGGATTGTTCGGGCACCTGCACAGCGAATGGGTCATACTCGCCAATCTCTTCCTGCTGCTTATGGGCTTTGCACTCCTGTCGCGGCATTTTGAACAGAGCGAAGTGCCGCGCCTGATGCCACGATATCTACCTGATGACTGGAAGGGTGGTTTTGCACTGCTGATTCTGGTTTTTATTCTATCGAGCTTTCTCGACAATATCGCTGCGGCATTGATTGGTGGCGTCATGGCAAAGCAGGTTTTTAACGGCAAGGTTCATATCGGCTATCTTGCGGCGATCGTTGCAGCATCCAATGCGGGTGGATCGGGCTCCGTCGTGGGAGACACCACGACAACCATGATGTGGATCGACGGGATCAGCCCGCTCAAGGTCTTTGATGCCTATGTGGCGGCAGCCAGCGCCCTTGTGATCTTCGGCATCCCGGCAGCGCTGCAGCAACATAAGTATCAGCCCATCACGAAGGATAGCCCCGAAAATATTCATGTGGACTGGATGCGTGTGCTGATCGTCTTTTTGATTCTGGTCATAGCCATTCTTTCCAATGTTTATGCAAACCAGAAGGCGCGCTATCTTCTTGATCTGTTGCCTGTCATCGGGCTTGCCGTCTGGGTCGTGATCATCGCAACTGCTCCGCTGCGTCGACCGGATTGGTCGGTCCTGCCGGAGACTTTCAAGGGCACGGTCTTCCTGCTGGCGCTGGTGACCTGTGCATCGATGATGCCGGTCGAGAGCCTCCCGGCTCCCTCTTGGCAAACCAGCCTAGGTTGTTCACAAAACCATGCCGCTCAATGTAAGCGGGTCCGCTTACTTTCCTTCCTTTCATCTTTCCCGATACATTCATCCGTCCTTCCCAGAAAGCGGGCTTCGAAATTACGGTAGCAAATTCCTGATTGGGGAAAGCAGCTTCAGCAATCACGAAGATACCGAAGTCAGGGGCTTCTAACTTCCACGAAACAGGATATTCATTGAAAGTGCGAGT
>JANNRX010000325.1:0-7437 GCA_031401875.1 Hyphomicrobiales bacterium
GCGGATCTTTTGACTGGTTGTTTTGGCGTTTCCCTTTGAAAACCGGACGGTTTTCCGCAGGAAAGCCGCCTCACATCCAGCCAAAATCTCTCGCGTCAAACATGCCATATTAATGGGTCCTGACCCTAGATCAGGAAGGACTGCCTTATTAGGTCTCTGGTCACATTCCTGACGTAGAGTCACACCCATGACGGTGCGTGATCAGGAAAGCTTTTCCGAAAACTGACTCGGAAGAGCCACTGGCCAGGAGAGACCCATGATGTTCATGCCAAAGTTGCATACCCCCCTGGAAAATCAGGAGAGTGATTTTGCATCTGCAAGAGTTTCCTCAACAAAACCATCGGGAAGCGAACCTGTTGTCGGCTTGGCCTTGGGCGGCGGCTCAGCCCGGGGTTGGGCGCATATTGGTATTCTGAAAAAGCTCGACGAAGCAGGCATCCGTCCCACAGTCGTGGTTGGAACCTCCATCGGGGCGGTTGTGGGCGGAAGCTGGGCCGCCGGCAAATTGAACGAACTGGAAGATTTCGCCCGCAGCATTACCAAGCGTTCCATGCTTGGCATGATGGATCTGCGCCTTGTCGGCTCCGGCCTGCTTTCGGGAGACCGGCTGAGACGGCAGCTTGAGGAGCGCTTTCAGGGCAGCCTGATCGAGGAGTTGCCAATCAAATTCGCAGCCGTATCGACGGAAATCCGCACCGGCCACGAAATCTGGCTGACCCGTGGACAGATCACCGACGCCATGCGCGCGTCCTATGCCCTGCCCGGCATCTTCGTACCGGTCCAGATCGGTGGGCGCTGGCTGATGGACGGGGCGCTCAGCAATCCTGTTCCTGTTTCAGTGGCGCGAGCGCTTGGCGCCGAAATGATCATTGCGGTCAACCTGCACACCGATGTTCTGGGACGTTCTGGCGTCGTCCACGAACATGGCGGCATGGAGCCCGGCCTCGCAACACTGCCCTCGCAGCAGCTGGACGCTGCGCAGCAAGGGCTTATGGCCTCCGTTTATGGCGCGGCCAGCCGGGTTCGTCGCCAGTTTGGCAGTGGTGCGAATGACAAGGAAAGCGCACCGGGCATTCTGAGTGTCATGCTTGACGCCTTCAATATCACGCAAGACCGCATCGCCCGCTCCCGATTGGCCGGTGATCCGCCTGATGTAACGGTCGGGCCCAAGATCGGCGGCATCGGCCTTTCGGAATTTCACCGTGCCGATGAGGCGATCGCTGCCGGCGAGGCGGCTGTCCTCAAGGTGATGGATGACATCCTCGATATCCATAAGGCCTTGTCAGTCCGGAAATAGCGCCCCCCTGACGATAAAAGCCCTGCCGTAGGCTTTTCAGCTTGCCATCTGGATATAGTCACGCATGGACTGGCTCTCTGCTTCGGTTTCGGCCATGCGCTGCTTCACGACGTCTCCGATCGAGATCATGCCGACAAGCTTTCCGTCGCGCACCACAGGAACGTGCCGGAAGCGGCCCGTGGTCATGATCTCCATCACGGCCGTGATCAGGTCTGTTTCCTGACAGGTGATCACTTTGGCGGTCATATGCAGGGAAACCGTTTCATCGAGTGCCTTCGGGCCGGATTTCGCCACCGCACGCACGATATCTCTCTCAGACAGAATGCCTTTGATCACGCCATCTGAGTCCGTGACGATCACGGCACCGATCCGGTTTTCTGCCAGCACGCGCGCAATTGCCTGAAGCGTCACATCAGGCTTGGCGGTGATCACCTTGTTGCCCTTGGATGCGATAATACTGGAAACAGTCATGGTGAAATCCTCCCCTGTTCTGCGTTTTATACAAACCGGGCGAGCATCCGGCTCACGACAAACAGTCTGGCGAAGACATCGATTGATGGCAAGGGGATAAACGTCTGACCGTCAACAGAGAGGGATTCGAGCATTCCCTCAACAGCCATTCACTCCAGATCGGTATCAAGGATCGACATGGTAAAGCTGTAGGAGCGATCGCCATCTTCATCATCCAGAAAAACGATCCCAATAAATTCACCCCCGATATAAACCTCGGCGGAATCCGTCTTTTTGGGACGTGGCTGCACTTTGATTGCCACATTGCTGAAGGTCTGGCGCAGATAGGCTTCAACTTTTTGCAGTTCTGCTTTGTCCACGATGCGCCTCTTGAATGTTTTCGCACGGTAGTATCCGCGCGTCAGAATGATGGGATTGCGTGCCGGAGAATTGCCACGCGCCGCAGCACGTGACAAGAGGCGATTAACAAGGAATAACGCCTGAATTCAGACGTCAAGCTTTCCGAGGATCTGATCCATGGAGCGTGCAGGCTCGGCACAGCCCGCCTCGCCGACGACACGCGCCGGAACACCCGCCACCGTCTTGTTCGGCGGCACGGCTTGCAGCACCACAGACCCTGCGGCCACGCGGGCGCAGTGCCCGACTTCGATGTTGCCGAGGATCTTGGCTCCCGCACCAATCAGCACGCCACGGCGAATCTTGGGATGGCGGTCCCCGGTTTCCTTGCCGGTCCCACCAAGAGTGACATCCTGGAGGATGGAAACATCATCCTCCACAACTGCCGTACCACCCACAACCAGGCCAGTTGCATGATCCAGAAAGATGCTTTTTCCGAAGGGGGCCGCCGGATGGATATCGATCTGGAAGACAATGGACGAGCGGCTTTGCAGATAAAGCGCAAAATCCCGCCGCTTGTGATTCCACAGATGATGCGCAAGCCGGTGCGTTTCCAGCGCATGAAAACCCTTGAAATAGAGCAAGGGTTCGATAGCGCGCGTGCAGGCGGGATCACGATCAACCACCGCAAGGATATCCGCGCGAATGGCTTCGCTGATCCTTGGATCATCCGCGATCGCCTGCATGAAAGCCTGTCGGATGAGTTCCGCCGGCAAATCCGGGTGATCAAGCCGTTGCGCAATGCGTTGCACAACAGCCGCTTCAAGGCTCGCCTGCTGCACAACCGTTGCAAGCACGAAGGCATTCAATGTGGGCTCGGTCTTCAGGATGGCTTCCGCATCCGCCATGATCCGCGACCAGAGTGGATCAATCGACTTGAGATGGGCGCGACGTTCGGCTGTTCCCTGCGGCATCATCCGATCCTCTGGCTTGTGACGTTCGAAATGTAGAGGTAGGAGCTTATGGTGCAAATGTGAAGGCTTCGCGTAATCATTCCATGCAAAGACAGATTGAGACGGCTTCGGAACGGCTTCAGGCCAGCATTCAGAACGGCATTGCAACCGTTGTGATCAATGCTCCGCAGAGGCGCAATTGTATTGATCTGGCGACATGGAAAGCTTTCCCGCCGCTTTTTGCCGCGCTCGATGCCGAACGTGATCTGCGCGTGGTACTCCTGAAAGGCCAGGGGCATGAGGCTTTCTCGACAGGCGCTGATATCGCTGAATTTGAAACAGCCCGTGCAACGGCTGAAGGCAGTCGCTCCTATGAAATCGAGAATGTCAGGGCTTTCGAGGCCGTAAGCGCTCTTTCAAGACCTGTGATTGCTGTCATTCACGGCTATTGCTTCGGGGCAGGTGTAGGCCTTGCTGCGGCCTGCGATATCCGCATGGCAAGCGATGACGCCGTCTTTTCCGTGCCTGCCGCAAGGTTGGGGGTGGGCTATCCGCCAGCTGCACTCAAAAGCCTGGTGGCCTTGATGGGGCCCGAGCCGGTGAAGCATCTCTTTTTCAGTGCAGGCCGGCTGGATGCGGCAAAGGCACTCGCTGTCGGTCTGGTAGGCGAGGTGGTTGCCAAGACCGCCCTCGATGAAGCCGCGCTGACACTGGCCCGCGAGATTGCATCAGGTGCGCCGATGACCATCACGGCCGCCAAACGCGCTATCGACGCCGCAGCAGGCCTTCCCGGTGCGCTGGACATGCAAAAACTCCAGCTTCTGGCGGATGCCTGTTTCCAGAGCCAGGATTATGCGGAAGGCCGTGCCGCCTTCCGGGACAAACGCAAGCCGCTGTTTCGGGGAGAATGAAGCTTCCCCCCTTCCCTTAATTGGGCTTTCGGTTGCGGCGGGCGAAATGGTTGAGCGCCTCAACACAGATCGAAAAGGCAATCGCCACATAGACAAAACCCTTTGGCACGTGGAAGCCAAAGCCATCGGCGACCAGCACCATCCCGATCAAGATCAGGAAAGACAGCGCCAGCATTTTGACGGTTGGATATTTGTTGACGAAGCGCGAAACCGGCTCATTGGCAACCAGCATGACGATAACCGCGATGATGACCGCTGTTGACATTACCCAGATATCATCCGCCATTCCGACAGCCGTGATGACGCTGTCCAATGAAAATACGATATCCAGAATAAGGATGGAAACAAGCGCCTTGGCAAAGGTCGTCTGAACCGCATCACCAAGCGATTTTTCCTCGCTATGCCCTTCAATAAGCTCATGGATTTCCATCGTGCCTTTATAAAGCAGGAAAAATCCGCCCACGATCAGAATGATATCACGCCATGAGAATGCCTGCCCGAACACTTCAAAAACAACTGCTTTCAGGCCTACGATCCAGGCAATTGAAGCAAGCAGCGCCAGCCGCATGATCAGCGCCAGTGCAAGACCGATATTGCGGGCCATGGCTTGCTGATGCTTGGGAAGCCGGTCTGCGGTGATGGCGATAAAAATGAGATTATCTATCCCCAGAACAATTTCCAGTGCAGTCAGTGTGAGCAGGGCAGCCCAGGCATTCGGATCCATCAACCAGGTCAAAGCAAAACTCCGTTCAGCCACAACATGCGGCAAATATCTTGATTTTCAGATCGCCTGTTTATGTGATTGCAGCATGACGGCAAACACAGATTTTTCTGTAAAATACGTTTATTCAGTGACAAACACTTTTGCCAAGACGCCGTTCCATAAATGCCACGACCGATGCGGTGAAGACGTTGTTGCTGTCTCCCGCCACCATGTGACGCGCATCAGCAACGTCGATGAACTCGGAATCCTTTGCAAGCCGGAGATATTCATCCGCCTGCTCCTGCCGCACCAGTTCACTGTTAGCGCCTCGGACCAGCAGTGAGGGAATGGCAAGATCCGCCGCTGCTTTCAACGCGGTCATCTCGACCAGAGCACGGTCAGTCTCGATAGGAAACGGACCATTCAGAAAAGCCGGGTCCCAGTGCCAGTAAAGGCGACTATCAGCAGCTTTACGAAGATTCTTGCGCAATCCCTCCAGCGAACGGGGCTTCGGCCGATGCGGCAGATAGGCCGCTATGGCGGCCGCAGCCTCCTCGACCGTCGCGAAACCCTCTTCTGCCTTGTCGCGCATGAAACCCTGCACGGCAGCCACTCCCCTGGGATCGAGCCGTGGTGTCACATCGACCAGCACCAGGGCTGCATAGGGATTATCCCCCGCTATCTGCGTTCCAATCAGCGACGACAGGCCACCGAGTGACGCGCCGACCACCGCAGGTTTCTCGCCAAAGCGTTCGCGAATTGCCAGCGCCAGCGCGTGCCCATCGCGGGCAAAATCGAAAAACGTATAACGCCTGTCCGGCGCGCGCCCACTGTCGCCATGGCCGCGCTGATCAAAGGGAATGGCACGAAAACCCGCTTTCGCAAGCGCTTCCGCTGTCTTGCGCCAACTGTGACGCGTCTGCCCTCCCCCATGCAACAGCATGATCGGATGGCCGACATCGCCGAACACATCCCCCTCGATCCGTAATCCAGGCGCAAGGTCAATGGAAAGAGAGGTTGGTTTCATCAACAACTGACTCTCAAGACTGTTCTTGAAAAAAGGCAAGCACAGCCTGTTTGAAAGTCTTGTCGCCGACAGCCAGATTATGATCCCGGCCCAGAATATCGAAGGCACGTCCCTTGGGAAACAGGGCCGCCAACGCGTGGGGATCGCCCGCTATCGGATCGTTCGTGCCAACACAGACCAGTACCGGCACTTTGATCAGGCCGACAGCAGTCGGTTTAAGTGTCTGCCGCGTGCCCCTGATGCAGGCGGCAAGTGCAGCCAGATCCGCCTTGTTGGCATCGGCGAAAGCCCGGAACATGCGACCCATGGGATCCGTGACATCGGCCAGAGAAGGTGCTTCCAGGGCCTCGCCGATACCAACGGGGAGCCCCACACCTTCCACAAGCCGAATACCAAGACCGCCAAGCACCATGGACCGCACAAGATCTGGTCGTCCCAGTGCAAGAAAAGCCGCAATCCGCGCCCCCATCGAATAACCCATGACATCGACGCGCAAAATGCCAAGATGCTCCATCAGAAGCGCGGTATCGCCCGCCATGCGCTCGGTGGCATAGTCGATGGCCTTATAGAGCTTGCTGCTTTCGCCATGCCCCCGGTTATCCAGCGCAATCACGCGGTGCCCGGCATGGGTCAAGGTTTTCACCCAATGCGTGTTCACCCAGTTAACGGCATGCGTCGAGGCAAAACCATGGATCAGCAACACCGGCTGTTGCACATCCACCGTCGTGGGCGGAACGTCGATATAGGCGATGGACACGCCATCATGCTCGAACACCTTCATACCGCTGGACGTAGCCTCTCGTGCTGATTCAAACAACCGCAATGGCGGCACATGCCTGTGATTTGATCAAAAAGGCGCTGAGGCATCAAAGCATTTGCCCTCACAGGCCTGCATGTCTAGAACGAACCTATCAAAGACAACCTTCAGGCGTATCCATGGCCAGCCATACCATTCCCCATCTCCACAATGATGACGGCGCTCAGGTAATCCATGTCGGCGCGAAAGAATTCATGTGCATCGGCGCGAAACCGCCCTTCGATCATCCCCATATCTATCTTGATATCGGCTCTGACACAGAAATCATCTGCCCCTATTGCTCGACACTGTATCGCTTCAGGAGTGACTTGCACCCCGATCAGACCGATCCTGCCGGCTGCATCCTGACGGATGACGCCACTTCGAAGGCTGCCTGATCTGGGCATCAGCGCACCTGTCGTAATCATCGGTGGAGGAATCGCCGGGCTTTGCGCTGCCATCGCCCTTTCAAGAAAAGGGTATTCAGTAATAGTCGCCGAGAAACGCGCCGATACGGTTGAATCCGGTGCTGGCCTGCAACTCTCGCCAAATGCCAGTCATATCCTGATGCAATGGGGGCTTGGCCCTGCACTCGCCCGTAACGCTGTTGCCCCCACCGAGCTTGCCATTCGCCGCTGGGGAGAGCCCCGCGCCTATGCAAGAATGCCAATGAACAGCGCAAAACAAGGCAAGGGTCCGGCACCGGACAACCAGCCATTCTGGGTTGTCCTGCGCGCCGATTTGCACCGAGCCCTGATCGACATGGCCCGCCGCGAGCCACTGATCACGATCAAAACGGGCTGGGACCTCCAGCAGATGCTCGATGATGGCTATATGGTATCCCTTCGCTTCTACGTTTCGCCAGATGATCAGGAGGCCGGCCCACGCGATATCAAGGCGCTCTGCGTCATCGGTGCAGATGGGCAACGATCTGTTGTGAGCA
>JANNRX010000326.1:0-2435 GCA_031401875.1 Hyphomicrobiales bacterium
CGCAAGACGGAGAAAGCCCAGCACCAATATGAGTGTCAGCGGCAACCACAGCAAGATGTGCACCCAAAACGGTGGATCGAACTTCAGCTGAACCGTAATCGCAAGTGCGGTAATAATCGCGCCTACGATCATGATCAGAAATGCTGCCGGGCCATCGCCGACGTTGAACTGCGTATAACTGAGGTCACAGACGCCGCACTGCGTTGAGAAGGAGATCAAATTTGAAAACAAACCTGCGTTCCCGCACCGTGGACAAAGGCCTTGAAGCACTGCGGGTAGAATCTCAGGCGCTTTATGCACGCCCCATGCACCACGGATCAGGCTTCATATCAACGACCGAGCCTTCGCTTCCCGGTGCCGGATAACGAGACTTGAAGGTAAAGGCGTGCTGGCTGGATCCAAAGCGGTCAAGCCGCCAGAGTCGAGCAAGCCCGTCATCGAGCGTCGGTATCGATCCTGCGCGAATCCACCACAATGCCTGATACGCCCCTTCAAAACGTTCAAACCAAGATTTGCGCTGCGCCATGAAGGGTGTGTGTGCGCTGCGGTACACATAGGCAAAGAGTGAGTCGGCGTCTTCCCAGACTGACATATTGGCCGCGAGCTGAGCGTCATCGCCTAAAGCAATATCAAGCGCATTGCCGCTATCGCTTTGCATCCGCCAGACAAAGCCTGGGCTTACGTCGGCAAGCGCATTGATCCGGTCAAGCGCGTTTACAAATTCAGCAACAGCTGGATCAGTGGGCGGCGCAACCAGCCGGCCAACATTGATCTGCGCGAGATGCCAAAGCGGTTTCATCAACCGCCGTGAATTGGCGCGCCCCATCCGCCCCAAACATAGACAACGATGAAGAGGAAGAGCCACACAACGTCGACAAAATGCCAGTACCAGGCCGCCGCTTCAAAACCGAAATGCTGGCGCGGCGTGAAATGGCCTTTGTTCGCGCGCATGAGGCAAACGATCAGGAATATCGTGCCGACAAGAACGTGGAAACCGTGAAATCCTGTCGCCATATAAAAAGCAGCGCCGTAATTCGTGCCCGCGAATGCGAAAGGCGCGTGGACATATTCATAGGCCTGAATGCTCGTGAATAATGCACCGAGCAAAATCGTCGCCCAAAGCCCTTTTTTGAGGCCATCACGGTCACCGTGAATGAGCGCGTGGTGAGCCCATGTGACGGTTGTCCCCGAGCACAACAGGATCAATGTGTTGAGGAGGGGGAAAGCGAAGGGATCGATGACTTCAAGGCCTTTTGGTGGCCACATCGCCGCTGCTTCAGCGCCTTTCTGTCCGATCAAGTTTGTGACAGCACCAGCTTCATCAATCGTCAGCGGCACGGGGAACAGCGAATAATCAAACCATGCCCAGAACCAACCTACGAAGAACATGACTTCGGATGCAATGAACAGGATCATCCCGTAGCGCAAGTGAAGCTGAACCACTGGCGTATGATCGCCGGCATGCGCCTCACGAACGACATTGGCCCACCAGCTATAAAATGTCAGGATGACGCCCGCGAGGCCAAGCAAACCAACATAGGTGCCCGCGGGCACTTTGTGCATCCACATCACCATCCCACCAAACATCGTTCCCGCTGAAAGCGCACCAACGAGCGGCCAGATGTCAGGTGGCAAAATATGATAATCGTGATTTTTTGCGCCGGACATAGTGAAGACTTTCTAACGGATTGGATAGGTTTGTGGTTAGCTTGGCTTTTTCGGATCGTCTACAGGATAGAATGTGTAGCTGAGCGTAATTTCGGAGATTTGCTTCGCGTCGATATCCTCAAGGATCTTTGGATCGACATAATAAATGACGGGCATCCGCACTTCCTGACCAGGTTGCAAGGTTTGCTCGGTAAAACAAAAACATTGGATCTTGGCGAAATAAGCCCCTGCCGATGCCGGCGAAACATTATAGCTCGCGGCCCCAGTAATGGGTTTATCTGATAAATTCTTAGCAACGTAAAACGCCATTTGCCGTTCACCAATGGTGACATTTGCCTTGGGCGCTTCGGGTTTGAAGCTCCACGGCAATGCGTTAACGTGATTGGCATCGAACCGGACTGAAATCTGCTTGCCCGCAACCGCACCCGGTGCCACTTCGCCCACCGCCATCCGCGTGGTGCCGGCAAACCCCGTGACCTGACAAAACATCCGGTAGAGTGGGACTGCTGCATAGCCCAGCCCAGTCATAAACACGACCATCAAGCAAGCGAGCATCGCGGTTCGCAGTTTAGCGTCGGCAAGGGCTATCACCCAAACGTACTCCCGATGCGCGAGAGCGTGATCATGTAAAACAACACAACCATCGCGGCGAGCAGACATGCAGTCACAATTGACCGCGAGCGACGACGGCGGTTGAATTCATCATTCTTCACGACAAGATAATCCGGTCAACAGCGAGCGCACCAAACACGAGGAACAGGTACAGG
>JANNRX010000327.1:0-7105 GCA_031401875.1 Hyphomicrobiales bacterium
TGACCGTTTCAACGGTTGTCCCAAAGCGATCCTCGATGCCTCCGGTATCACGGACATGCGGACCGGTGCGATCACGGCCATCGGGGCAAAACATCTGGCGCGCAAGGGTTCGAAAGTTCTTGGCCACATCGGAGCCCGTGGTACCGCTTACTGGAATGTGCGACTGCTGGATCATCTTTTTGACTTCGACGAAATCAGGGTGCATTCGCGTCGGCCCGAAAGCCGTGCTGCCTTTGCTGCGAAACTGGAAGCTGATCTGGGCAAACCGGTGATCGCAACGCAGGATTGGCAATCGTGTATCGAAGGCGCTGATATCGTGGTTGAGGCCTCTCGGCTTGACCAGCCGACGCCGATGCTGAAGACGGCCTGGATCAAGCCCGGTGCCTTCGTGGTGCCCTATGGCACGATGAGCGCTGTGGAATTGTCCCTCACTGATATCATGTCCAAACTGGTGGTCGATGACTGGGGCCAGTGCAAGGGCGGCAAGTTTGGCTCGCTCAGGGCGCATGTCGAAATCGGCAAGCTCTCCGAGGTCACGCTCCATGCCGAACTTGGGCAGATCGTTGCCGGGTTGAAACCGGGGCGTGAACGGGAGAATGAGACCATCCTGTTCTGGCACCGTGGCCTGTCTCTGTCCGATATCGCACTGGGGCATGCCATGATCGAGAAGGGCAAGCGTCTCGGGATTGGCCAGAGGCTTCGCTTCGCATGATCAGCAATGCCCGGATGTATGCGGTGACGCCCGAGATCGAGGCGCATTGGCAGGCGCTGCTCGGCCATGTTGCGGCAGAGTCTGGCGTTGCACTTGACTATACACTGTATCCAGCCCCATTGCCTCTCGAAGACCTCTGGAAGCGGAATGACCTTGGGTGCGTCTTGATGTGCGGCTATCCCATTGCACTGCATCTTGCCAATGTGACACCGATTGCAGCGCCCGTTCCTTCTGCTCCATGGACGCAGGGGAGGGCGGTCTATCGTTCCGATCTGATCGTGCGGGCCGATTCGCGTTTTCACAGCCTGGAGGAAACCTTCGGCGCACGCCTGGGCTGGACGGTGGAACACTCCCATTCCGGTTTCAATGCCCTCCGGCACCATCTGCTGCGCTATCGCACGCCGCAGCGACCAAAGCTGTATGGCACCGTCATCGGTCCTCTTGTCACGGCACGGCGGATACTGGACGAGCTTCTGGCTGGCAGCATCGATGTCGGGCCATTGGATGCCTATTGGCATGCACTGATTGCGCATGCCCGGCCGGATCTGACCGCCGGCATCCGGGTGCTTGAATCCACCGATCTTGCACCCATGCCCGCCTTTGTGGCCTCAGCGGCGATGCCTGCCGCACAGATCGAGGCTCTTTGCAGAGCTTTCACAGCGGCAACCACACGCCCATGGTTTGCGCCGATTGGCAAAGCCTTGATGCTGACTGGATTCCAACCGGTTACTCATCAGGACTTTGAAGTGACACTGGCCTGGGACAGAGCCGCGAAAGACTGTGGCTATTTCTTGCCGGCATGAGAAATTCTTGCGGGCATGAGAAAAACGCTTAATCCGGCGTGGATTGAAGGATTATTGCGCGCGACCGATCAGCCGGTCTTCGACATTTTGCAAATGCTGTCGCATTGCATTCGCCGCAGCCGCTGGTTCACGGTGGGCAATGGAATCGACGATATGATCGTGGTCAGCAAAGCTGTGATGATCGCGCGGTGGACGATCCTGACTTGGGCGAGGACGCCCCCATGTCACTGCGCGGCGTACCGCGTTCAGCGTTTCAAGCAGCGCCAGCAGAATGGGATTATGGGCGGCTTGAGCGATCTGATGGTGAAAGCGCGCATCAAACGCTTCATATTCCCGCCACGTCTGTGCATTGCGGCAAGCGACATTCAGATCGGCCAGCATGGCGATTTCAGCCGTGGTCGCATTGATGGCGGCGAGGCGTGTCAGTTCCGGTTCAAGACCGATGCGGGCGCGCATCACCTGAACAGGGCTGCTGCGGCTGGCAAGATCACTGATGTCAAGCAGGCGTGGAGGGCGCGGACCGACGAATGTCCCCTTGCCGACATGCCGCCAGAGCTGCCCCTCGCGTTCCAGAACCGCAAGACTCCGCCGCAGTTCCGTTCGCTTGACGCCAAGCTGGTCGGCCAGTTCACGCTCGGGTGGCAAGCGCCCGTCTTCCGGCAGCTTTGCGGCCGCCAGATAGCCTGACAACTGGGTCAGCACGCCCGACTGTGACGCCGTCGGCGCCCGCTCAACATCTTGATCCATTTGCATCAACTACACGGTTGCGATGCCCTCTCATTTCATAATTCGACAAGAGGCACAACCATTTTAACATTGGTTGGAATTTGAGCCCGCGAACAGGTGATTATTTCTGAAAAGCGGGGAACAGAGCCAACTTGACAGGTGAAATGCGTCCCATATAGTCACCAAAGTAAGATTGATCGTAACCAATAAAAACAAGAAACACACCAATCATAGCTCCGGGAGGAAGCAAATATGTCCATTTCAGCCAGAAATCTGGTCTACTCGTTTCGTTCTCTTGCGGTTGCTGCGGCTTTGATCGGGAGCAGCCTTGTCGCGCAGGCCCAGGAAAAGGTGCGTGTCGCCCTCGGTGACGTGCTCTCGACCGAAACAGTCTCGATGGTGATTGCGCTTGAGCGCGCCAAGGAGCGCGGTGTCGATTACACGATCACCTATTTCGCCAAGGAAGATCTTGCGATTCAGGCGGTTGTGAATGGGCAAGCCGATCTTGGTGTCGGTACGCCCTATGCGGTGATCCAGAAGAGCAAGGCTCCCCTTCGTGTTCTGTTTCAGGGAACCCGCCTTGTGTTCTTTCCTGTGGCCGACAAATCCTACAAAAGCTGGAAGGATCTCGATGGCCAGCCCTTTACCTTCCATGCGCGGGCGACCGGGACTGAAGCGATCGGCAACATCATAGCGAAACGCGAGGGCATCAAGTTTGGTGAAAGGAGCTACGTGCCTGGTTCCGAGAACCGCATCATTGGCATGATGAAGGGGCAGATCAAGGCAACAATCGTTGATCTGGCCAACAAGAACGTGCTGATGGAAAAGGCAGGCGATAAATTCCACATTCTGCCGGGATTGACCCAGCCAGCCTCGGATGAGACCCTTTTTGGCCAGGTCGACTGGATCAAGAAGAACGAAGCCAAGGTCGATATCATCGTCACGGAATTCTACCGGCTCTGGCAGGAAATGGCAAAAAATCCGTCGATCATTGAAACAGAGCGCGCCAAGCGCAAGCTGATGGCTGATCAGCCGAAGGAAATTCTGGAGGGGATCACCAAATTCTACACCGTTGCAGTCAAGGAAGGCGTGTTTGCGCCGGGTGGGGGCAGCGCAGAGGTCGCAAAGTCAGATTTCGAGTTCTACGTGGAGGCGGGTCAGATGTCCGGGGTGGCGAGTGATCTCAAGATCGAGGACTTCTGGTATCTCGCGCCACTGGACAAGGCCAAGAAGGCCGTCGGCGGCTGATCTCACAGTTCCTTCTCAGTCCGGATGGCTGATCCGGGCTGAGAGTTCTGCGCAAAACTTTACCGTGACTGATGGCTTGAGCCAGTTCGCTTGGCCTGCCACTTCATCTCATTTCAACTCAGGGCTTCCTCCCGTGGCGACTTCCCATATCACGCATTTAAGCCCGAAGGTTCAGGCCGGAGCAACCTGGGATCTCTACGAGTTGTTGACGCATGCCCTGACCTTAAAGCTGATCTCATTCGCATCCGTCCTGCTGCTTTGGGAATATGCGGGACGCATACCGCTCAGTCCGGCATTTCCCACTTTTCTTGAAACCCTGCAGGGGCTCACCGAGATTGCGATGGATGGATCCCTGCTCAAGGGCTTCATCATTACGCTGAAGCCGCTCTTGATCGGGCTTTTCATCTCGATCATCATCGGTGTCGGCCTTGGCGTCATCATGGCTCTGCATAAACCTTCCGAATGGCTCATCGCCCCGATCTTCATCATTGCACAGGCGGCACCTCTTGCCGCCCTGATTCCGGTGCTGACCTTTGCGTATGGAATCGGGCTGACTGCCAAGATTGCTACCGTTTGCATAATGGCCATGCCAGTTATCGTGCTCAACACCTTGGGCGCGGTGCGGAATACACCCGGCTCCCTGCTTGAAATGGGGCGCTCGTTTCTGGCGACGCGGGCGCAGATTATCCGACATGTCATCCTGCCCTCGGCCAGTCCGCTGATCTTTGCTGGATTGCGTCTTGGCAGTGCTGCGGCCTTCATCGGCGTCATTCTGGCCGAATTGCTGATCACGCCGACGGGAATCGGCGACATCATTTCCTACAACCAGTCAGTGGCGGATTATCCGAAGATGTACGCTGCGATCCTGTCGATCATCGTGTTTTCGGTTTTGTTCATCGAGCTGATCGAGTGGGTAGAAACGTTCCTCTTCAGACCGGAAAAGCGCATATGAACACGAGTCAGGTTCTTTCGCATGCCACTTCTCCCGCCGATGCAGCACCTCGCCCGATTGTTGAGGTGCGCAGCGTTACCAAGACCTATGCGGGCGGGGTGGAGGCGCTTAGCGGCATCACGCTCGATTTTCCGGAAGGAAAGCTGACAACCTTGCTGGGGCCATCGGGTTGCGGCAAGACCACTTTGCTGAAGATCATCGCGGGCCTCATTCCGGCAAGCGGTGGAACTGTGTTGGTGGACGGGCGCGAAGTGACTGGTCCCGGGCCGGAACGGGCCTTCGTGTTCCAGGATTTTGCCCTGATGCCATGGGCCTCCGTTATCCAGAATGTCGCTTTCGGACTTGAGATGCGCGGTGTGGCGCGAAGCGAACGCGAGGCGATTGCGGAACGCCACATCGAGCGTGTCGGCCTCAAGGGCTTCGAACTGAAATTCCCGCATGAGCTTTCAGGCGGCATGCGTCAGCGCGTCGGACTCGCTCGGGCGCTTGCCGTCGATGCCAAGGTGGTGCTGATGGATGAGCCATTCTCGGCGGTTGACGAGCAGACCCGTCGCAAGTTTCAGGAAGAACTGCTCGATCTCGTTGCCAATGAGCGCAAGACTTTCATTTTCGTCACCCATTCGATCGAGGAGGCTGTTTACGTTTCCGACCGGATCGTGCTGCTTTCTCGTCGTCCAAGCCGCGTCACGTCAATCATCGAGCCAAAGGTTGTCAGGGGAGACGACCCGGAGAAGATTCGCCGCGATCCTGGCTATCTCGACGTCGTTGCGTCGATCTGGCAGCAGCTCAAACACTATCTTGATTAGGGGTTTGCCATGGTCATTGCAGGATACCGACTGCCCATGATGTCTGCCCTGGTTGTCTGGGCCGTTCTATGGGAACTTCTGGGATATACCGAAATCGGCTTCATACTGCCGCCCTTGTCGCGCATTGTGACCCGGATCGCCGAGATCGTACCAACGCCGTCATTTCTCGAAGCCATTGTGATCACCGGGCGCGGCTTTCTCGCGGGCAATGCGATCGCGATCATCGTCGGGGTGCCGCTAGGCATCCTTATGGGGCGCTCGGTCATTGCTGACCGGTTGCTCTTGCCCTGGGTCAATTTGTTCCTCTCCGCCCCTCTGAGTGCACTTGTGCCAGTGATCATGGTGCTTTTCGGGCTCGGCGAAACCACAATCGTGCTTACGGTCGTGCTTTTTGCGATGTGGATCATCGTCTTGAACGCCCGCGCCGGGGTTCGTGGCATCTCACCATCGCTGATTGAAATGGCACGCAGTTTCGGGGCGAATGACTGGCAAGCCTTCAGACAGATCTACGTCTGGGCCGCCCTGCCGGAAATCCTTGCGGGAATCCGGCTTGGTGTCATTCGCGCAGTGAAGGGGGTCATCATCGGCCAGTTGCTGGTCTCGGTGGTGGGCTTTGGAACCCTGTTCGAGATTTATCAATCCCATTTTCTTATGGAGCATTTCTGGGCTTTGTTGCTGATTTTGTTCGCTTTTGCCTTCACCATCAACGAACTTCTCCAGAGGCTCGAGAACCGCTTTGCCTACTTTGCCATGTCCCGATAGAGCAGCATGTCATCCCTTTCCACACCTTCTTTCACCCCAGCAGACCCAAGGATATAGACTGATGTCAACTGCCGTACATACCTTCGTTTTTGATGCACCCATGCAGGTTTCAGTTCCTGTCGAGGGTACGAAATCCCGTTTCCCGGTGCACCGCATCTATTGCGTTGGTCGCAACTATGCGGCCCATGCGATCGAGATGGGTCACGACCCCAACCGTGAATCGCCCTTCTTTTTTCAAAAGAACCCCAATAATCTGCTGCTTGATGGGGCGGACTTCCCTTATCCGCCACGGTCGGCCAACGTGCATCATGAGATCGAAATGGTCGTCGCTCTCTCGAAGGGTGGCAAGGACATTCCGCTTGAAAAGGCGATGGATTGCGTTTTTGGCTATGCTGTTGGTCTCGACATGACCCGCCGTGACTTGCAGGAAGAATGCAAGAAGGCCGGCCGCCCCTGGGAGATTGGCAAGGCTTTCGAGCATTCTGCGCCGATGACCGCCCTTGTTCCCGCGAGCAAGATTGGACATCCGACCAATGGTGCGGTCTGGCTGAAAGTGAATGGCGAGTTTCGCCAGCAGGGTGATCTCAACCAGATGATCTGGAAGGTGCCTGAAATGATCTCCTATCTTTCCGGTCTGTTCGAACTACAGGCTGGCGATCTGATCATGTCCGGAACGCCTTCTGGCGTTGGCGCCGTCGTGCGTGGTGATGTGATGGAGAGCCATATCGAAGGTATCGGCAATCTTCGAACCAGAGTTGTCTGAAAGTTCCGTGTGCATCGCGGCCATTGCATGGTCGACCAATTGATCGCCACAGGCTGCCGGGAACCGTTCCCGGCAGGGTTGCATGATCACGGTGATGACTGGATGCTGTTTAGTTGTAGAAAAGATAAATATTTTAATTCAATGGCTTGGAGAATATTTGGAGCGGGTGAAGGGAATCGAACCCTCGTATTCAGCTTGGGAAGCTGCTGCTCTACCATTGAGCTACACCCGCATGTGTGATCAGAACGATCACAATCGCTTGCCACGTCAAATAGCCTTGCAGCCCGTGGCAAACAATCCATCTTACTTGACCAATCGTGGGCCCGATTGCAC
>JANNRX010000328.1:0-3275 GCA_031401875.1 Hyphomicrobiales bacterium
GGCTGTCGGCAAGGCGGAGAGCCTTTGTGCGACATCAAGAATGCGCGCCAGATTTTCGGCCCGCTCCACATAACGGGAAAGCCAGAACAGACTGTCGGCGGTGCGGCTCAGCATGGTCTGTCTCCCTTCGCCAAGGATGAGGTATCAGGAGGACCTGCATTCCTTGTGTGATTGACAGCCCAATTTTCATCCACGACCCAGGTGTCTTTCGTGCCGCCACCCTGGGATGAATTGACCACCAGCGAGCCTTCTTTCAGTGCCACGCGTGTCAGGCCGCCGGGAACCACACGCACCTTGTCTGATCCGCACAGCACATAGGGTCTCAGATCCACATGTCGTGGGGCCAGCCCGCTGTCGACAAAGCAGGGAACCGTGGAAAGCGCCAGTGTTGGCTGGGCGATAAAACCTTCAGGATGATCACGGAGTTTTGCAGCAAAATCAGCGATCTGCTCCTTGCTGGCATGGGGCCCCACCAGCATGCCGTAGCCACCCGAGCCGTTGACCTCCTTGACGACGAGTTCGGGCAGATGATCAAGCACATAGCGCAAGGCCGCAGGTTCACGGCAACGCCATGTCGGCACATTATGGAGGAGAGGTTCCTCGCCGAGATAGAACTTCAGAATTTCGGGCATATAGCTGTAGATCGCCTTATCATCGCAGACGCCGGTGCCGACAGCATTGGAAATCGTCACATTGCCTGCAGCGTAGGCAGCCATGAGGCCTGGAACACCCAGGGTCGAGGTCGGATTGAAGGCAAGCGGGTCGAGAAACTCGTCATCAACGCGGCGATAGATCACATCCACGCGCTGGGGTCCTTCGGTGGTCCGCATGTAGACGATGTTGCCACGTACAAAAAGATCGCGGCCCTCGACGAGTTCGATGCCCATCTTGTCAGCCAGAAATGAATGTTCGTAATAGGCAGAATTGAAGGGCCCGGGAGTCAGCAGCACGACAGTAGGTTCGCCCGAAGCTGCGCGCGGCGCAACGGAACGCAGCGTCTGCAACAGGTCATCGGTATAATTGTCGACAGGGGCTATCTTCAGCTTGCCGAAGAGTTCGGGAAAGAGCCGCATCATGGCTTCGCGGTTTTCCAGCATGTAGGAAACGCCCGAAGGGATGCGCGCATTGTCTTCCAGAACATAGAAAGTGTCTGAATCGACGCGGACAATATCAATGCCCGCAATATGGACGTGGATATCGCCGGGCGGCTTGATCTGCGTCATTGCGGGCTGGAAGGCGGGGTTTTGCAGGATCAGATCTTCAGGAACCAGCCCCGCCCTGACAATCTCCCGGTCGCCATAGACGTCGGTGATAAAGGCGTTGAGCGCCTTGACCCGTTGTTCAAGGCCGATGGCAAGCTTGTTCCATTCCGGTGTGGTCAATATACGAGGAACGATATCGAACGGGATGATGCGTTCGGTTCCCTCCGCATCGCCATAGACATTGAAGGTGATGCCGATACGGCGAAAGAAAAGCTCGGCCTCGGCCTTGCGTGCCGTCAGCAGTTCCGCGGGCGTTTCCTTCAGGAAGCGATCCAGCACGTGGTAGCCACCGCGGACCTTCCCGTGAACACCAAACATTTCATCAAAGACGGATGCTTGTTTTTTTGCGGCCACCGATACGCTCCCGATCACTCAAGCGTTCATTGCAGCAAGTTTCGGGCCGGATTGAAAGGTGAATCTCATGAACCGCTCCTGATGGTGGCCTCCAGGCCCAGAAAAGTCGTGTCCATGCCAGAGCAAGGCGATTTTGCACAGCAAAAGTGCCCAATGGAAAAATATCAAACATCGTGGCGAAGCAGGTGTTATTCGCTGCTATTCTTGCTAGAGGAGTGGCGTCGCTCCTGAATTCCGCTTGTTGATGAGGTTTTGACCCATGCGCTCCCTACTCTGGCTGTTTGATACGGTCATCACACTGTATATTTACGTGCTTGTCGCCAATGCGATTTACAGCTGGCTTGTGGCCTTCAACGTGGTAAATGCCCGCAACAATGTGGTCGCGATGTTCGGCGATTTTCTGTACCGCGTGACCGAACCCGTGCTTGCCCCTATCCGGCGGCGCATGCCCGATCTTGGTGGCATTGATCTGTCACCTGTTGTGCTCATCATCGGTCTGGTTTTCTTCCGCATGCTGGTGATTGAGCTGTTTAGCGGGTTAATCTAGCAGGCCCTAACGCACGGTGGTGCCGACGGGATGAATGATGGTGACCCGCGACCTTTGTTGGCGTTGCGAAATGCATGAAAACCGATTAGGTGCATTGCAACACGAATAGGCCTTCACCGGAGCACCCATGGCTGAAACGACCAAACCCGCAGAAAGGCCTCTTTCTCCGCATTTGCAGATTTACAGGCCGATGCTGACGATGGTGATGTCGATCCTGCACCGTATTACCGGAGCAGCGCTTTATGTCGGAACGCTGTTATTGGCCTGGTGGCTGGTGGCGGGCGCAACCAGCCCCAAGGCATTTGCAACGGCGCAGTCCTTCATGGGCTCCTGGTTCGGGCGGCTTATCCTGTTTGGCTATACCTGGGCCCTGATGCACCACATGCTGGGCGGTATCCGCCATTTTGTCTGGGACACCGGCCGGGGTTTCGGCGTTGAGGAACGCGAGTGGCTGGTCAAGGCCGGCCTCATCGGCTCGGCGGCCTTGACCCTGATCATCTGGGCCGTCGGCCTGTCTTTCCGCTGAGGGAGAGCCGTGATGCAACCAAATTCCTCGCTTCGTACCCCGCTCGGCAAGGTCCGCGGCCTCGGTTCCGCCAAATCCGGCACCGATCATTTTTTTCGCCAGCGCGTCACGGCACTGGCCAATGTGCCGCTTGCCATCGCCTTCATCATCATTGTGGTATCGTTGCAGGGCGCTGACCATGCGCGCATGACTGCGACATTATCACATCCCCTTGTCGCAATCCTTCTGCTGCTTTTTGTCGTATCAGGAGTGATCCACATGCGGCTTGGCATGCAGGTCATTATTGAGGATTACGTGCACAATGAAGGTGCCAAGATAGCGATGCTCATCGCCAACACCTTCTTCGCCATCAGTATTGGCGCGGCCAGTGTGTTCTCCATCCTCAAGATGGCATTCGGCGGCTGACAGAGATTCGGGAAGCGGGATACAATTATGGCCAAGGCGACCACCAAGAACGTGAATGGCGGCAACGGAACCTTCACGCCGCCCAAAGCCGCGAAATATGCCGGACCGGCCTATCCGATCACGGATCACGTCTATGATGTGGTGGTGGTGGGCGCGGGCGGCGCGGGATTGCGCGCCGCTG
>JANNRX010000329.1:0-3073 GCA_031401875.1 Hyphomicrobiales bacterium
CCAGTAGACATCGCCACCACTCGGTGACCAGGCTAAATTCTGCATTCCCGCTGTACTGTTGGCGTTGCGGCTGTTGGTGATCTGCGTTGCGGCGAACGAAGCGCCTGCATAGGAGGCGGGAACATTTACCAGGTAAATATCATAACGCCCCGAACTGGCACTGTAGGTGCCGAGGGCGATCCGGTCGTCCACCGGAGACGCGAGGGCTAAAAACCTGGCGCTCCCACTTGTCGCCGGAAGATTGCTGATGTTACTTGTTCCGGGCCTTGTTGTTCCCCAGCGGCACAGTGCAATCCTCAACGCCCATTTCAAGGTCACTCCGCCGAAGGGTATGCCGACCTTCATCGGCGTGATTGGTGGGTTGACTGAATGGATTTTTACCTTTGAAGACAGGCTTTCTGTCACGATCAGTGCGGCAGACCGGTTGATGGAGGAACCGCGGGAGGGGCTCGCCCGGCGCATCTGGGCCGAGGTGAGCCGTGTTGCGGCGCTCGACCGAACGCTCCCGGTCTGGCAGATCGTCAAGGAGAAACGTGCGACGTTTGCCGCGACCCCCGAAGAAAACATGCGCAGACCCGATGCCACCACCCGCTTCGCCAATCTTGTGCTTGCAGGTGACTGGACAGCGACCGGCTTGCCTGCAACGATTGAGGGTGCCATTCGCTCCGGTTACAAGGCGGCAGCACTTTCGGCGCGGCCTGATCGGAGACTTCTGCAATGGCTGCGCCAATGAATGCCGTGACTTCTGATCTCGCTACAGGCAGCATCGATCAAGCCATCCAGTCCGCGACGGCGGCACTGCTCAGGGCCCAACGAGCTGACGGGCATTGGGTCTTCGAGCTGGAGGCGGATGCCACGATCCCGGCCGAGTATGTTCTGCTCCTGCATTATTTCGGTAAAAGCAAGCCGGCTCTGGAAGCCAAGATTGTGGCCTATCTGAAACGCATTCAGGGCGAGCATGGTGGCTGGCCGCTGTTTCATGCCGGTGCCTTTGACATGAGTGCCAGTGTGAAGGCGTATTTTGCGCTCAAGATGACGGGCGAGGATGTCCATTCCCCAACCATGAAACGGGCTCGCGAGGCTATTCTGGCACAGGGCGGTGCTGCAAAAAGCAATGTCTTCACGCGCATTCTGCTGGCGCTGTTTGGTGCGGTTCCATGGCGTGCTGTGCCGGTCATGCCGGTTGAGATCATGCATCTGCCGGGCTGGTTCCCGTTTCATCTCGACAAGATCTCATACTGGGCCCGCACGGTGATGGTTCCGCTTCTTGTTCTCCAGAGTCTCAAGCCGATGGCGCGCAATCCCAAAGACATTGGCATTGCCGAGCTGTTCGTCACTCCACCCGATGCGGTGAAGCACTGGCCGCGTGGCGCACATCAGACATCGCTCTGGGCCTCGGTCTTCGGTGCGGTTGACCGGGTTTTGCAGCGCACCCAAGGCCTGTTTCCGCAGGCCTCACGCCAGAGCGCGATTGCCAAGGCCGTCGCCTTTGTCGATGAACGCTTGAATGGCGACAATGGCCTGGGTGCCATTTACCCGGCCATGGCCAATGCCGTGATGATGTATGATGCGCTCGGTGTCAGCGAGGATGATCCGCGCGTCCGGCAGGCTTGGCGGGCACTTGAGCTTCTGGTTATCGAGAATGAAGAGGAAGCCTATTGCCAGCCCTGTCTTTCCCCGGTCTGGGATACGGCACTTGCAAGCCACGCCCTGCTTGAGGTGTCGAATGGTGTTTTCTCGAAACCGGTGGCCAAGGCTCTTGACTGGCTGAGGCCACTGCAAATCCTTGATGTGAAGGGTGATTGGGCCGCCCGCAAGCCTGATGTACGGCCCGGTGGCTGGGCCTTCCAGTATACCAATCCGCATTATCCCGATCTCGATGACACCGCTGTTGTTGTCATGGCAATGGACCGGGCTGAAAAGGCCGGTGGCACAGCGTTTCCCGAAGCCATGGCACGCGGCCGTGAATGGATCGTGGGACTTCAGAGCAGGAATGGCGGCTTCGGGGCGTTCGACGCTGATAACAACTACTCCTATCTCAATCATATCCCCTTTGCGGATCATGGCGCGTTGCTTGATCCACCGACGGCGGATGTCTCGGCGCGCTGCATTTCCATGCTTGCGCAAATGGGCGAGACGTTGGCCTCAAGTCCGGCGCTGAAGCGGTCGGTTGAGTATCTCCTTGCCGAACAGGAGCAGGATGGCAGCTGGTTCGGGCGATGGGGTATGAACTACGTCTACGGCACCTGGTCTGCGCTGTGCGCTCTCAATCTTGTGCGAAACGATGAAACGCAGGCCGCACTCGCAAAAGCGGCTGATTGGCTCATTCATATCCAGAACCCCGATGGTGGCTGGGGTGAGGATGGTGAGAGCTACCGGCTTGGCTATGCTGGCTACCGCGCCGCAGCAAGCACGCCATCACAGACCGCCTGGGCGCTTCTCGCTCTGATGGCTGCCGATCAGACGGATCATGCCGCTGTTGCACGCGGCATCGACTATCTGGCACGGGAACAGGCTGCAGACGGTTTCTGGCCCGAAGCCTTCCATACGGCAACCGGATTTCCACGCGTTTTCTATCTGCGCTACCATGGCTATTCGAAATTCTTTCCGCTCTGGGCACTGGCCCGCTATCGCAATCTCCGGGCGCGCAATGACCGTGCCATACCATTCGGCATGTAGGGGATGGCGGGCAGGGCAGCCATTCTCGTGATCTGCGGCCTGGCTTCCGAAGCCCGGATCATGAGAAATTTGCCGGCAAAATTTTTTCTATCAGGTGCCGATCCAGCCTGCCTTGCCGCGCTGTTGCGCACTGTTGATGCGTCGGATTTCCGGCTTGTGGTGAGCTTCGGGATTGCCGGCGCACTGGACCCGGCGTTGCGGGCCGGCGATTTGATCATTGCCAGCTCAGTTCTTGCAAATATGCAGGCGTTTGAGACAGATCCGTCCATTTCGCAAGCGATGCTGTCTGCATTGCCCGAGGCAAAATACGGCTCGATTCTCGGCCTCGACCAGGCTCTTGCCACGCCCGTTGACAAGGCTGGCGCGCATGCCCGCTGTTGACAGGCCGCAGCGC
>JANNRX010000330.1:0-5471 GCA_031401875.1 Hyphomicrobiales bacterium
CAATTCATGCAGGATGCTCAGATAGATTTTACATCTTCAAGGCCGAGCGACTTACGCCCGGTACATATCATATTGCTGATGAAAACATCCTCTTACCGAATGCCGCAAATCTTGCCGCCGTCCTCGCCAACCTTTTCAGCAGATCGTCAAAAAAGACCGCTGTTTTCAATGCACACATAACCAGCATTTTTCCTTCAATCAAAGAAATCAAAGCCCCTAATGTCGGAGGGCATTACAGGATCAGAATTTGGACAACTGAGCCTCAAGATGATCGAGACGATCTAGCCAATTTCCTAGAGGACAGTGGCACCGGGATCGGCCAAGTCTTAGCCATTCTTTATGTCGCTATGACAATGCCACCAAGCGTGATTGCTATCGACGAACCGAATAGCTTTTTGCATCCCGGCGCAGCGAAAAAACTGCTGCAAATTCTAAAGCAGTATGCGCATCAATATATCATTTCGACCCATTCAACTGATATCATTTCGACCGTTGAGCCTGACTCTCTTCATCTCGTTCGATGGGAGGACGGTGAGAGCAAGGTGACCGCGCTCTCGGCTTCCGATGTCAGTGATATGCGCATTGTTCTGAATGAAGTGGGTGTGGGCCTTTCTGACGTTTTTGCGGCAGATCAGGTCATTTGGGTTGAAGGGCAAACAGAGCAGGAGTGCTTCCCGAAGCTTATCCGACATCGACAGGGTCAAATGCCGCTGGGCCTCTCATTCCTTGCTGTCCACAACACGGGCGATTTTGAGGCTAAGGATTGGACCGCACGGAAGATATGGGAGCTCTATGATCGACTGAGTAGTGCAAACGGCATCTTGCCTGTGGCGGTCGCTTTCAGCCTCGACAATGAAATCCGAACAGAGATTCAAAGGGATGATTTGAAGAAACAAGCAAAAGGTAAAATGCATTTCTTACCACGTAGGACCTATGAGAATTATCTGATTCACCCCGAGGCCATTGTCGCGGTTCTTAATCAAAGTCTTGAATGTAACGACAAGATCGATGTGGCTCGTGTTGAGGCTTGGTTTTTAGCGCAAGGCAGCAAGTTAGGTGACAAACAATGGGGCGTGGAATGCGATGCTGCAAAACTCCTAGGCCAGCTCTTTGGCGAGATAAGCGATGCAAAAGTTGAGTATAGAAAAACGCAGCACTCAATCGCGATCACGGATTGGCTCCTAAAAAATGATCCTGACAGCATCAGAGAACTGATTGAATATGTAGTCAGTCTCGTTCCCAAATAATCTGAAATTACGGTGATTCGTGTAATTCCCAAGATCCAACACCCCCATCGGGACTGTTGCGCAACCGCACCTTCCATAGTAAGGAATATTCATTACTTTTCTGGAAGTGGAGATTCTTATGGCTGCGACCCTCGAAGAAACCAGCACGATCACGGCTAAAGGCCAGACCACCGTACCGAAGTCGGTGCGTCAGGCGCTGGGCGTTGCCTATGGCGGCAAGATCGCCTTCCGTGTCGATGAGCGGGGCGTGAGCGTTCATCGTGCCGATGCCGAGCCGGACGATCCCGCCATTGGCAGCTTTCTCGATTTTCTGGGGCGCGATATCGAGCGACGGCCTGAGGCGATCACCGCCCTGTCCCCTGCTCTTGTGGCCCGGATTGCCGCGCTGACCAAGGGCATGGCGATCGATCCGGGCGAAGAGATCGACGGCGACGTCGCGCTGTAAATCATGCTTGTCATCAATGGCTGGCAGGTCTTCGCCCATCCCCTGTTTCTGGATCAGATCGAGAAGCTGACAGACGCCGTCGAGCGGGCAAAGGCCAAAGACCCGATAGGATTTCAGAAAACGGCCAACGCCAAGCTCCTCGCCGCATTGCGCATAGTGGCGTTTGAGACGATCCCGTCGGACCCCACACGCCCTGAATACCGGCAAGGCGGTACGCTTGGTGCGGATCACAAGCACTGGTTCCGCGCCAAGTTCGGAGGGCAGAGGTTTCGCCTGTTCTTCCGCTACAATGCCGCTGCGAAGATCATCATCCTGGCCTGGGTGAACGATGCCGAGACATTGCGCACCTATGGCGCGAAGACGGATGCTTACGCAGTGTTCCGCTCAATGCTAGACGGGGGCAATCCCCCGGACAACTGGGCGGCTCTGCTCAAGACAGCCACTGATCGCGCTGCCGCGGAACGATTGAGCGGCCTTGGCCCTGATTGAAGCGGATGAGCAGGTTGCTGAAAAAGTCCCGCACTCCCGTCATTGCGAGCGTAGCGAAGCAAACCAGAACAATGTTTGCAGCAGAAGCGCAGATTTTCGCCTCGTTCTGAACCGGTTTCTGAATTGCTTCGTCGCTTGCGCTCCTCGCAATGACGGGGATCGCAAATTTTTCAACAGACCCCACCCCCTTCCCATCCTTTCCCGCCGCTCCTACATCTGCTAGAACCATACCAAATGTATCGCCCGGCCTTGAACCGGACTGATCAGGAGACCGCCATGTTTATCCAGACCGAAGCCACGCCCAACCCTGCCACATTGAAGTTTCTGCCCGGCAAGGACGTTATGGGCAGTGATGGAAAGACAGCGGGCACACTGGATATGCGCGATGCAGATGCTGCTGCTGCCAGTTCGCCACTGGCCGAGAAGCTTTTTGCCATTGAGGGTGTTGCGGGTGTGTTCTTTGGCTCGGATTTCATCACGGTCACCAAGGGCAATATGGAATGGGCGCATATGCGGCCCGCCATTCTGGGTGTGATCATGGAGCATTACATGTCCGGCGCGCCTGTGTTGCGCGCCGATGCGGCACCTGTGGCTGCGGATGACGAAGGGGAGTTCTTTGCAGCCGAAGATGCCGAGACGGTGTCCACTATCAAGGAGCTGCTGGAAACGCGCATTCGCCCGGCGGTGGCGGGTGATGGTGGGGACATCACCTTCAAGGGCTTCAAGAATGGCGTGGTCTACCTCACCATGAAGGGCTCTTGTGCGGGTTGCCCGTCCTCGACCGCGACGCTCAAGCACGGCATCCAGAACCTGCTCAAGCATTTTCTGCCGGATGTGCAGTCCGTTGAAGCTGTTGCCTGAACAAATCGGCGCTTCAAATTGCGCACATTCTGATGCACAGCAATGGACATGGAAGAATCTGCTGACGTTTTGCGTCCCCGCCGCATATTGGCCATTGATACAGCCCTTGGCTCCTGCTCTGTCTGTGTGATCGAGGAGGGAAGGCCATTGCCGCTTTCCATGGATAGCGAAGATATGACGACGGGCCATGCCGAAGCGATCATGCCGATGATCGAGCGGGTGATGCAACAGGTCGAGGGAGGCTTTCCCTCGCTCGCCCGAGTTGCTGTCAGCATTGGTCCCGGCAGTTTCACGGGGCTGCGCATCGGCATCGCGGCGGCCCGTGCCATCGGCCTTGCGGCAGGCATTCCGGTTGTCGGCGTTTCGACGCTGTCGGCTTATGCAGCACCGCTGATCAATTCATCGGAATCCGGCGTGATTGCCGTCGGCATTGATGCGCGTCATGGCGCTGTGTTTTTCCAGGCATTCACATCTGCCGGGCGCACCATTGTATTGCCCCGTGTCATCAGCGTGAAAGAGGCGGGCCGCGCCATCGGTTCGGGTCCGGTCCGGCTGGCGGGCTCAGGTGCGGCAGCACTCGCTGTTGAAACCATGGCACTAGGCCTCAAGGCGAGCATTGCCGATCTCAAGCCTGCGCCGGATATCCTTTGGATTGCCCGTCTGGGCCTGTCGGCGGATCCTGCGGCGGCACCAGCCAAACCGCTCTATCTGCGTCCGCCGGGTGCCACGCCGCAAGCGGGTAAAACGGTGCCAAGACAATGAGTATATCCTCATGATTTTTGGATTCGGTCGCCCGCGTTCACCGCTTTTGATCCGCCCTGCGGGCACTCAGGATGTACGCAGTGTCTCCGAGATTCACGCGGCATCCTTCGACCGGCCCTGGGGATTGACAGAATTCGAGCGGCTGATGGCTGAAGAGACGGTGCTGACCCATGTGGCGGCTGGCGGACCCAGGGACATTCCAGAAGGGTTTGTCCTGGCGCGCCTTGCGGCGGATGAGGCGGAAATTCTCTCCATTGCCGTCAACCCCACACGGCGCGGTGAGGGAATCGCCGGGCGGCTCCTGAAGTCACAAATGGATATGCTGGCGCTCAACGGCATCCGCACACTGTTTCTGGAGGTGGAGGATGCTAACATTCCTGCACTGGCGCTGTATCAGCGGCACAGATTCATGGAAGTGTCACGGCGCGAAGCCTATTACCGCAAGGCCGACGGATCGGCAGCAACCGCTCTCGTGATGCGACGGACATTCTGATGGCTTCATTTCTGGACGATGTCAGTGCACCAAAGGGCACTTTGCGCATGGTCTGCACCAGCATGATGATCGTGCTGGTGGCAATAACACTCCTGCCCATCCAGTGGATCTGTACCCGGTTCGGACTGCCACCCCGGCGCTGGGTACCCATGCTGTTTCACCGCGCTGTGGCCAGGATCATTGATCTGCGCATCACGATCGAAGGGGAGCCTTCGAAACAACGGCCCATCCTGATCCTCGCCAATCATGTCTCCTGGCTGGATATCACCGCGCTGGGCACGATCATGCCATTGTCCTTCATTGCCAAATCGGAAATTGAAAACTGGCCGTTGTTCGGTTTGATGGCAAAGCTGCAGCGTTCGATCTTTGTGGATCGCAACAGGCGCACCAGGACGATGGAAAACAGCGAAGCCATTGCGGAGCGATTGGAAGAGGGCGATCCGATCATCCTGTTTGCGGAAGCCACGACCTCGGATGGCAACCGCATCCTGCCCTTCCGCTCCTCCCTGGTAGGAGCAGCCCGTGCCGCTATCCTTTCGGATAGCCCGACGACACAGGTGCATATCCAGCCTGTCTCTGTGGCCTATAACCGCTCTGACGGATTACCGACGGGGCGCATGGGCCGCGCCCGCATCGGCTGGTATGGAGACATGGAAATCGCCGGGCACATCCTCAGCGTCCTGCGGGGTGGCGCACTGGATGTGACCATCCGCTTTGGCGAAGTGATGACGGATGACGGCGTAGCCAATCGCAAGGTATTAACCCGCAACGCCGAGCAAACCGTGCGGTTGATGCTGGCGGAAGGATTGACGGGCCGCAAACCGCGCGCGGAACCAACATAAGGCGGTTTGTCTATCAAATACGGCGCAAACTGGCAGACAAATGAGTTTGTCTTTCATCCGTGACACTCAAATCCCTTTGTCTATCATTTCTCATCATTCCAGAGAGACAAACGAATGGGGGACTGATCCCTACCCCCGTCCTGCCAGAAACGCCTCGTGCTCCCGGATCAGCTCCCCTGAAAGCGCCTTGTCGATCAGCGCTTTGGTATTTGCGACGCCATAAATCGCCGCGAAAGAGCCAAACCGCGGACCTTTTTCGTCACCCAGCAGAATCTGGTAGAGCATCGCGAACCAGCTGCCGCCCACATTGAAGCCGCCCTCCTTGTTGGGCG
>JANNRX010000331.1:0-5138 GCA_031401875.1 Hyphomicrobiales bacterium
ATGCGGGCGGCGGCGCGCTCGACTGCCTTCTGGCCAGGTTCGGCCTTGTTGGGATTGTTGCGAGCCGGACGCTTCATCAGGCCGGCAGCATCGAGAAAGCGCAACACGCGGTCGGTTGGCTGTGCGCCCTTGGCAAGCCAGGCCTTCGCGGCTTCAAGATCAAGCACGAGACGATCGGCGGCGTCCTTGGGCTTCATCGGATCAAACGTGCCGATCTTGTCGATAAAACGGCCATCGCGGGGGGCTGTCGCTTCGGCAATGACGATCTTGTAAAACGGACGCTTCTTGGCGCCCGCGCGGGCGAGACGGATTTTAACAGGCATTGGTTGGTTCCTTTGGTTTAATCAGTTGATTGTACGGATAGGTTGCGGGTGTCGCCACACACCAGCATCTTTGCCAAGAAAGATGATGGTGCCTTCCAAGTGCGCACCGATGCGCGCAGCGAGGCGTTGGGAGGGTAAGTTATCAGGGCGGATATAGCTGACAGCTGTCGTCCATCCGAGATTATGAAAAGCGAATTGCCGTGCCTTGAGAGCGGCCTCTGCGGCATATCCTTGGCCCTGAAATCTGCGCACCAGACCCCAGCCGATTTCGTTTTCTGGCCAGCTTTCAGGACGATAGGGTCCGCAGTAACCTACAAAAGCCCCAGAGGCTTTCTCAGCAAGCGCCCACAAGCCAAAGCCACGAAGCGCCCAATGACCAACCTGTACAGACATGCGCCGCCAGGCTTCATAGCGATCACAGGGACCGCCTATGAAATGGGCGTTCTCGGCATCGGCATAGAATGCCGCAAATTCATCCAATAAATCTTCGCCCCACCCACGCAAAATGAGGTGTTCGGTTTCCAACCGGGGAATTTCGAGACCACTCATTTCTTCTTCCCGCCGAACGGGTTGAATCCTGGAGGAAACGGTGACTTCGGCCCGCCGAGACCGGGTAAGCCAGATCCGGGCAAACCTGGACCACCGAGACCGGGAGGCGGCGCGCCGAGGCCTTTGGGCATTTCACCCAAACCACCCGGCAACTTGCCACCCATCTTGGCTTGCATCTCTGCGATCTGCTCAGGCGAAGGCATTCCACCACCCATGCCGCCTACGCCACCCAGACCGAACATGTTTTTCAAGCCCTGCATCGGCCCGCCGCGCTTGTTCTGGCCCATCATCTTCATCATGTCGGCCATGCCGCGATGCATTTTCAGCACCTTGTTGATATCCGCCGCCGTGGTGCCAGAGCCCTTGGCGATGCGCTGCTTGCGGCTGTGCTTCAGATCATCGGGATGTTCGCGCTCCCAGGCGGTCATGGAATCGATCACCGCGATCTGGCGCTTCAGCATCTTGTCGTCGATGCCGGCGGAGGCCATCTGGTCCTTCATCTTGCCGACGCCGGGCAGCATGCCCATGACACCGCCAAGACCACCCATCTGGAGCATCTGCTGGAGCTGGGCCTTCATGTCGTTGAGGTCCATCTTGCCCTTGCGCATCTTCTGCGCGAGCGCGAGGGCCTTCTCCTGATCGATATTCTGCACCGCCTTCTCGACGAGGCCGACGATATCGCCCATGCCCAGAATGCGGTTGGCGATGCGCGAGGGATCGAAATCCTCGAGCGCATCCACCTTTTCGCCGACACCGATCAACTTGATCGGCTTGCCGGTGACATGGCGCATGGAAAGCGCCGCACCGCCGCGCCCGTCACCATCGACGCGGGTGAGCACGATGCCGGTGATGCCGACGGTCTCGTTGAAAGCGGTCGCGGTCTTCACCGCGTCCTGCCCGGTCAGCGCATCGGCGACGAGCAGCACTTCGTGTGGATTGGCAACGGCCTTCACCTCCGCCACTTCCGCCATCAGTTCCATGTCGACTGTGGTGCGGCCCGCCGTATCGAGGATCAGCACATCAAAGCCACCGAGGCGCGCCGCTTCCTGAGCCCGCTTCGCGATCTGGACGGCAGACTGCCCGGCAACGATGGGCAGAAAATCCACTTCGACCTGTTTGGCGAGGATCTGCAACTGCTCCATGGCCGCCGGACGACGCGTATCGAGAGAGGCGAGCAGCACCTTCTTCTTGAAGCGCTCGGAGAGCCGTTTGGCGATCTTCGCTGTCGTCGTGGTCTTGCCGGAACCTTGCAGGCCGACCATCAGGATCGCCATCGGCGGCGCAGCATTGAGATCGATCGGGTCAGCGGTCGAGCCCAGCATCTCGACCAGCGTGTCGTTGACGATCTTCACGACCATCTGGCCCGGCGTCACAGACTTGACGACCTCGGAACCCACAGCGCGCGCGCGCACCTTGTCAATGAAGGGGCGCACGACTTCCAGCGCCACATCGGCCTCAAGCAAAGCCCGGCGAACCTCGCGCAGGGCTTCGTTGACATCGCTCTCGGAGAGCGCGCCACGGCCTTTCAGCTTGTCCAGAATGCCGGAGAGGCGCTGTTGCAGACCGTCGAACATACGTGTGTCGTCTCCAAACAAAAATGAGCCCCGGGGCGCAACGCGCTGCGGGACTATGACCTCCGACCTCTCGGGACGGACAGTTGCTCGACGTCAACGGTATGTTGAAATCTGGGATTGCTATCCACGCATCCCGCGCAAAAGTCAAGGATGCCGAAGCACAGGCAGCATCACCCTGAATACGCTCCCGCCGCCATCTCTGGGCAGGCACACCACACTCCCGCCGTGTCGCTCCACAATCTGGCGCACCAGTGCCAGTCCAAGACCCACGCTGCCATCGCGTTCCCGCGCACCGGAAGCCCGGTAGAATGGCTCGAAGATGCGCTCGCGCTCCGCCTCGGGAACACCGGGGCCATGGTCGCACACGTCGAGAGCAACCTTGCCATGCTCAACCCCGTGGATAACCACATTGACGCCCGCACCGCCGCCATGGCGCATGGCATTGTCGGTGAGATTGCGCAGCAGGCGCCGCAGCAGTTTGGGATCGCCGTGAACCATCGGCAATTCATCGGTTTCTATTGTGAGCGCACAATCAACCCAGGCACATTCCTCCGCCACCAATGCCACGAAATCAACGGGTTCGAACGGGCTGGCATCCCGCCCTGTTCCATCCAGGCGACTCGCCAGCAGGATTTCTTCGATCAGTTGGTCAAGCTCACGGATGTTGCGGCTCAATTCGGCCTTCGTGGAATCTGAGGTATCGGAAGGCAAGGCCTCGATACCCATGCGCAATCTGGCCAGAGGCGAGCGCAGTTCATGGGAAGCGTTGGCTAGCAAGGATGTGTTGGCATTCATCAACGTCTGGATGCGATCAGCAGAGGCATTGAAGGTTTCGGCGAGCCGCGCCACCTCGTCCCTGCCATGCACAGGCACGCGTGCGGAAAGATTGCCCGAACCCAGGGCCGCGACACCGCTTTGCAACTCTTCAAGCCGTCGCGTCAGACGGCGCACCACAGGATAGGCGGCAACACCAACGGCAACCGCGATGCCGAGCAAGGCAAAGAGCCAGCGGAAGCGCCGCCATTCGCTGCGCTCGCCGCGTGGCCTTGCAGCGACAACCACGCGTCCGTCCACCAGTTGCACGACCTGCGCCCAATGGTGACTGCGCCAGAAACCGGGGCCACGCCGCCGCCATTCCTCGCGGGGGGCCGCAAGCGTTCCGTCACTGGCATCGGCCAGCAGCTGTCCCTCGCGATCAAAAATGGCGATGTCAAAGCCGGATTTCTCGCGCCACTCGACAAGCATGCGGCGCTGCGCCTCCGCTGGAGCGTCGGCCGCAGGCACCAGTCGCTCCACAACACTCTGGAGCAGTTCCGTCCGTGGCCAATAGCGTTCGCTATCTCCGAAACTGCGCCAGGCAAGGCCCGAGAGCAACGCAAACAAGGCAAGACTGCCCAGAACCGCCAGATAAATGCGAAAATAGAGCCTCGCCATCAATCCTGAACCTTTGCGAAAACATAGCCCGTGGTGCGGATGGTGATGATACGGCGCGGATGCCTGGGATCATCCTCGATGGCAGCGCGAATACGTCCGATATGCACATCGATGGAGCGATCCAGCGCCGGATCATAGCGTTGCGGCTCTCCGGTCGCCATTTCAATCAATTGCTCGCGGCTGAGCACGCGCCCTGCCCTCTCGGCCAGACTGAGAAGTAGCGCGAATTGCCGGCTGGTCAGAACCTTCACCACCCCGTCAAGCCGCACGCACATGGCACCACGGTCAACCTCAAGACGGCCAAAACGCAGGATATCCTGTCGTCCCGGCGCAGGGTCGCTGCTGCCGCGCCTGAGCACAACGCGGATACGCGCCAGCAGCTCGCGCGGCTCGAAGGGTTTGGAGATATAATCCTCCGCGCCAATCTCCAGCCCCACCACCCTGTCCATCGGGTCGCCCTTGGCGGTCAGCATGATGACAGGCGTGGCGGAAAATTGCTCCCCTATGGCACGGATACGTCGGAACAGATCCAGCCCATTCCCGTCAGGCAGCATCAGATCAAGAAGGATGATGTCCACCGGCTTGTGACGCAAGATTGCAATCCCGGCGGCCCCGTCCTCGGCGTGGCTGACTGCATAACCGGCTTGCCGCAGGTAATCCGCGACCATGGTGGCAAGCCGGATATCATCTTCGATCATCAGAATATGAGGCATTGGATCATTCTATCGCAAATCCGGCACGGGGGGGAGAGCACCATCGGCGCTCAACCACGCCAGCGCCGCGATTGCCAGCGATCCACCAGTTGCGCGCGCTGGGATGGTGTCAGCGCCTCGGCGGCGGAAACAAGGGCTTCCGACATTTTCCGGGACAGCATCTCCGTCATTTCCAGCTGCTGCCTGCGAAGCTGCTCGACCGCAGCACGATCAATTGTCTCCGCCTTGAGGGTCGTCGACAGTTTCTCGCGGGAAAGACGCAGCGACTGGCGCATGGGTTGCAGATCGAGCATGGCAGAGCGAACAATGGCCGTGATTTTTTCACGCTGCTCGGGCGTTGCATCAATCTTGCCAAGCACGCGCTGCAAGCCTGACTGGACACGCGCCTGCCCATCCTCGCTGCTCATGCGATAGGCGTGATGATAGCCACGATGGCTCGTTGCCTTGCCAACGCCAAAGCCCACAAGGCCAGTGACGACAATCGCACCGGCCAGGAACCAGCGGCTGCGAAAAAAGCTCTTGCGGGCAGGCTGTTGCGGGGCGGC
>JANNRX010000332.1:0-6616 GCA_031401875.1 Hyphomicrobiales bacterium
GATTCAGCTCGTCGCGCTTGAAATAGATTTTCGCGCCCATGCCGGGCTTGGCCACGGCACGGCAATGCCCGGTCATGCGCTCGGCGAAATACAGCGGCGAGGGCCTGCCGACATAATGCTTCAGCATGAAGGCCATCTCGTCGATAAACTTTGGGTCTTTCTTCGCGTCCTCATAGGCCTGCTGGAGTTCGAGAATGAGTGGCATCAGCGTTTCGGCGACGAAGCGCCCGCCGAAGAGGCCGAACATGCCGTTCTCATCGGGGCCGGTGCGAAAGGAATTGGGGCGTGGCGTAGCGTTCATGGCAGCGCTTTCAGAAGACGGCTTTGCGGGCGTTTGTAATAAACGCTTTGATCAATGCGATATCCTTTACGCCCGGTGCGCTCTCGACGCCAGAGGACACATCGACGCCCGCCAGCGTCACACCGAGGGCTTGCACGGTGCGGATGGCTTCGCCCACATTCTCCGGCGTCAGACCGCCGGACAGCATGAAGGGCATGAACGGATCGAGGCTTTTCAGGACCTGCCAGTCGAAGGTCTTGCCATGGCCGCCGGGATAAGCCGCATCTTTCGGAGGTTTGGCGTCCAGAAGCAGACGGTCAATGCTTGGGCGATACGCCTTGAGTGCGGTAAGATCATCGGCCTGCGCCACGCCCAGCGCCTTCATCACCGGCCGCGCGATGCGCTCGGAAATTGCCGCGCAACGCTCCGGTGTTTCCGTGCCGTGCAGTTGAATCAGATCAGGATTTACCTTCGCCATAATGGCATTGATGCCCTCATCGGAAGGATCAACCGTCAACGCCGTGATGATCGCCTTGCCCCGCGCCTGATTTGCCAGTTCTGCGGCCTGCTCAAGACTGACGCTGCGCGGTGATTTGCGGTGGAACACAAGGCCGACCATGTCCGCACCTGCATCAAGCGCCGCCGCCATTGTTTCCGACGTGGACAGGCCGCAGATCTTGATGGGAATTGGGTAGACGGAGGTTTGCGAAAGATGAGGCTGAATCGCCTCAACAAGCGCGGGTAGATGGTTCACGACGGTATTGATCAGGATTGCATGATCGATATCATCGTATCCGTGCACCAGGTGGTGGCGCAGGCCTTTCATCTTCTCCCAGGGCAATTGCGGAAACTGTCCGCGCTCCAAGCGGGGCAGTTTGTAAGCAGCCTCCCCTATGACGGTGAAGCAGCGTTCAATCGCAGCCAGCCGCAATGGATCATCAAGAACGGCGGATGGCGTCGTGTCCTTAAGGAAGGTGATGGCAAGCTGTGCGTACTTGAGAATATCTTCGAAACGCAGTCCATAGTCCCGGCTCATAAGGGTATGGCCTCGGACAGAACGCGATTCTTGATCCGCTCGCGGATACCATGCATCATGACGAGGTCGACCCGGCGGCATAATTTCTTTTCAAGCAATTGTTCGACACCGATGATATCGAACAGCGAAAGCTTGCCCTCTCCCGCTTCCGCCAACACATCCACATCACTCTCCGCCGTCTGATCTCCACGCACAAACGAGCCGAAGATCGACACGAGCCGGATGGGATAACGGCTTTCGATCTCGGGCTTCAGGCGGCGCAGTTCGGCCTTTATCTCTTCCAGCGTATCCATGGCGGGGGATATAGCACAAAAGAGCAGCCATCAAACACCCAGCTTTCCGCCGAGCTCATCGTCGAGATGCACGCGGATGATCTCCTCGAAGCTCGACTCCGCCTTGAAGCCGAGTTTCGCCGCCCGCGTCACATTGAAAGTGCGTGGCCAGCCCGCGACGATGCCCTGGATCACCGTGTCCGGCTCGCGGCGGATCAGCTTGACGGCCCTGTCGCCCGCCACCTTGCGCAGGGCTTCGATCTGCTCGCCGACCGTTGCTGCAAGGCCGGGCATTGAGAGGTTGCGTCGCGTGCCAATCAGACTTGTATCCATGGTCGCAGCATGCAGCAGAAAGCCCACGGCAGCGCGCGGGCTGGCATGCCAGTGCATCACATCTTCACCGACCGGGAGCACAGCTTCCTTGCCGACCATCGGCTCGCGGATAATGTTCGAGAAAAAGCCCGACGCCGCCTTGTTGGGCGTGCCGGGGCGCACACAGACCGTCGGCAGGCGGATGCCGATGCCATCGAAGAAGCCGCGCCGCGTGTAATCCGCCAGCAGCAATTCACCGATGGCCTTCTGGGTGCCGTAGCTGGTTAGCGGCGTGAGATGAAACTCATCGCCGATAGCCTCCGGGAACGGTGCGCCAAAAACCGCGATGGAGGATGTGAACAGCACCCGCGGCTTGTAACCATCGCCGGTCAGGCGGATGGCGTCGAACAGCAGCCGTGTCCCATCGAGGTTGATGCGGGTGCCCTTGTCGAAATCGGCTTCCGCCTCACCGGAAACAATGGCAGCCAGATGCAGGATCAGATCCGGCCGTCCGGCGATCAGCTTTTGCGCAGCGCCTGCTATGGCAAAATCGCCAGTATGCGCCTCAAACGCAAAGTTGGCACCGGCAGGCTTCACCGGGCTCACCACATCGTGGGCTGTTACTGTGGTGATCTCCTTGCCGCCCAGATGACCATCTTTGGCGACGCGCTCCAGAAATTTGCGACCGACCATGCCAGCCGCGCCAAGAACAAGAATATGCATCTCTGATCAACTCCGTTGCCCGCACCTTAGATCACGTCGCATTTTGATTGAATAATCAAAATGCGAAAAACGACATGCTCCAGCAAGCTGTTGAAAAAGGCATTGGACTATCCGTCACTGCGAGCGAAGCGAAGCAATCCATCCCTCGGCGGCAGAAAATCACGCATTTTGACTGGAGAAAGACTCTTTTCGATGCCTTGAAAACTGGATTGCTTCGTCGCTTCGCTCCTCGCAATGACGAGAGAACCTTTTTTTCAGCAGCTTGCTAGGAGCAACACCTGATCAGATAAAGAGTTGATCAGCCGAGTTTGCGCACAATCGCTGCGCTCAGTTGCGGCTTGCTGGCGATGGTCTGGAAGACGACGCAATAGCGTTCCGTCAGCTTCAGCAGCGTATCGATCTGCTCCTGCGAAGCATCGGTATCCAGTTCGAAAATCAAGCGGATATCCTCAAAGCCGACAGCGGCGTCTTTGGCCACGCCAAGTGTGCCGCGAAAATCCAGCGTTCCCTCGGCCTGGACGGTGCCGGAGCGCAGCGGAATCTCAAGCGCGGTCGCAACCGCTTTCAGCGTGACACCGGCGCAGGCGACAAGTGCTTCCAGCAGCATATCGCCCGAACACAGCTCCGCGCCGGAGCCGCCTGTGAGCGGATGCAAGCCTGCTTCAGCGATAGCGCTGCCGGTCTCCACCTTGCAGGCGATCTTGCTGTCATCGAGTGTGCCACGCGCTTTCAACACCAGTCTGGCTTTGCCGGCTTCGTGGCGATAGGCATCCTTGAGCGGGGCCTGCATGGCTTTGAGTGAAAGAGCATCCATTTCCTGGGCTTTCCTGTGCGAAAAATCATGTCTGATCGTGATCAGGCCACGCCGTTATTTCGTGCCATACATCCGGTCACCAGCGTCGCCAAGGCCCGGCACGATATAACCGTGGTCATCGAGGTGGCTGTCAATGGCGGCGGTGAAAATCGTCACATCGGGATGTTCCGCACGCAGTTTCGCGATGCCTTCGGGTGCCGCCAGCAGGCAGACAAAGCGCAGATCCTTGGCGCCCCGCTCTTTCAGCCTGTCGATCGCAGCCGTTGCGGAATTGGCAGTGGCCAGCATCGGGTCCAGCACAATCACAAGGCGATCCGCAATATCGGGCGGGGCTTTGAAATAATATTCCACGGCCTGCAATGTCTTGGGATCGCGGTAGAGGCCGATATGCGCCACCCGGGCGGAAGGCACCAGTTCCAGCATGCCATCCAAAAACGCGGTTCCGGCCCGCAGAATGGGCGCGAAAACCAGTTTCTTGCCCGCGATCACCGGGGCCTGCATGGTTTGCAACGGGGTCTCGATCTCGGTCAGCTCCAGAGGCAGATCATATGTTACCTCGTAGCACAGCAAAATACCGATCTCGTTCATCAGTTGCCGGAACGATTTCGTTGACCGGTCCTTGTTGCGCATCAGCGTCAGCTTGTGTTGCACCAGCGGGTGATCGATCAGGAACACCTTGGGTTGAATTTCCTTCGCCATATGCTTGCTCCACAGTGCCGCAATTCAGAATACAGTGCCGTCGCTGATGATGGAAAGAGGCGGGCCGCCTCCCGCACGTTTTTCCAGTGCGATGCGACGTCCTGCCGACCATGTGCCGCCTTCGAGAATCTTCGCAAGGGGCAGCGACGCCGCATCCATTCCCAGTTTCTGGCGGATCGGCCGGGCAATGGCATCCAGCAACGCCACGGTCAGCGCGCGCCATTCCACGACCAGTGTGGAGCCCGGTGCATGGGCGAACCCGGCTTCCGCAGGGTCTTTCAGACTGAGGACATCACCATCCAGAAAAAGCCCACCATTGCGGTATTCCGGCAATCCCGTCAGCCCGTCGATGTCGGTGACGGTATATCCAGCCCATTGCAGGGGTTCGATCAGGCTGTAGGCCATCCATTGCGAAAGCTTGTGGAAAGGCACGAGCCCGCTTGTCGCATCACTGGTCCTGATCAGCGCATGCTTCCAGCAATCACCAAGCGGAATGCCGCCCAGTGCCACCCTGCCTGGCCAGATGGGGCCCAGATGCAGCAGCAGTGCTTCCAGAATGCTTGCGGCTGGCAGGCTTCTGTTCAGGGCATTGCCGGTGATATGATCAAACAGCCCACCGGGGCGGGGCGCATCCTTTGCCCCGAAAACAGCGTGGTTCGCGCGGATTGTATCCCCCAGCCGCCGCAGCAGCGCGGCACGGCCTTCAAGACCCACGAGCGGATTTTCTGGCGAGACCTGAAAATCTCTGGCGATATCCTGCGCCGTGAGATTGGCGAGCCGTGCACCGTCTGCACGTAACAGATCACCCGATTGCGCAGAGAACGCACCTGCCGCGAACATGCGCAGGCTCGCCACACCAAGCCCTTCCGAACGGGAAGAGACGGTCTGCGTGGCAGCATCGCTGTAGCGCCAGTCCGCTCCCGCGCCCGCATCCAGCAGCACGCTCGTTATCGCCAGATCAAAAGCGGCGCGACCGCGCGCTTCCAGCGATGCAAAAGGCACCGTCTGGTCAATTTCTGTCCAGAGGTTGCGCCCGCCTGCCATAAAATGCCGCCATCGTGCATGGAATGGAATATCGAGCGCCGGATAATTCAGCCGGATCGTTGCAATGACGTAATCCGCAAGGGCGGGCAGTTTTTCAGGATGGATGCGGAAATGCTCAAGCTTTCCATCAAGACCGGCGTCATAGAGGATGCGCGTCCTTTCCCGCACGGCACGGGGTGAGAGAAGCGAGAGAGCAAGATCACGATCAGAGGCCATTGCCACAACCGTTGCCCAGTTCGCGCCATGGATCAAGCCATGAAGGGGGTGGTTTTGCATATTCCTCGCATTCGGGCACAGTTGGGGCGTGACGGGTGACTTACGCCTTGCTAGGGAAGCGTCCATGCCCCTTCTCCTCCGCGCGATCTCCCGAATGATGCGCCCGCGCCTTTTTTTGAATCGCGAAAGACCTCGTTGATGACCGAGATGAAAGACAAGGACACTGCAACTGGCGGTGTCGATTATTCGAAAACACTGTCTCTGCCACAGACCGCATTTCCGATGCGCGCCGGCTTGCCCGAGAAAGAACCGCTGATCTGGAAGCGCTGGCAGGAGAATGATCTCTACAGGCGTCTGCGCGAGACGGCGGCGGGGCGACCAAAATTCGTGCTGCATGATGGCCCACCCTACGCCAACGGCAACATCCACATCGGCCACGCGCTCAACAAGATCCTGAAGGACATGGTGACGCGCTCGCAGCAGATGCTGGGTTTCGACAGCAATTACGTGCCGGGCTGGGATTGCCATGGCCTGCCCATCGAATGGATGATCGAGTCGCAGTATCGCGCCAAGGGGCAGAACAAGGACGAGGTGCCGATCAACGAATTCCGCAAGGAATGCCGGGATTTCGCGGCGCATTGGCTGAACATCCAGCGCGAAGAGTTCAAGCGGCTGGGGGTGGTCGGCGACTGGGACAACCCCTATTCGACCATGGCTTTCCCGGCCGAAGCGCAGATCGCCCGCGAGATCATGACCTTCGCCATGACGGACCAGCTCTATCGCGGCTCCAAGCCGGTGATGTGGTCCGTGGTGGAGAAGACGAGCTTGGCTGAGGCCGAGATCGAGTATCAGGATTATCAGAGCGATATGGTTTGGGTGGCGTTTCCGGTGAAGGGCATGAATGCCTCCGTCATCATCTGGACGACTACCCCCTGGACGCTGCCAGGCAACCGCGCCATCAGCTATCATCACAAAATCAGCTATGGCCTCTATGAGGTCACAGCCAACGAACGCGACTTCGGCCCCAAGATCGGCGCGCGCTATATCATCGCTGACAAGCTGGCGGAAGCCGTGGCGGGACAGGCGAAGATCACTCTGACGCGCCAATCAAATGTCACCGCCGAAATGCTTGCAGGCCTCACCTGCGCGCATCCGCTGGCCAACGCGCCCATCCCTCCCCCCAGCGGGGAGGGTGGCCCGGAGCGAAGCGCAGGGTCGGG
>JANNRX010000333.1:0-2028 GCA_031401875.1 Hyphomicrobiales bacterium
GAATACAACCGCAGGGCTGATCAGGCTTTTTTCAGGAACTCCGTCCGGAGCACCAGGCCTTTGACCTTCTCAACCTTGCAATCCACCTCCTCCGGATTGCCGGTGAGACGGATGCCGCGCACCATCGTGCCGCGCTTCAGCGTCACCGATGTGCCCTTGACCTTGAGATCCTTGATCAGGGTCACGTTGTCGCCGTCTGCAAGGATTGTCCCGTTGCTGTCGCGTGTTTCGTCAGACATTTAACGCCGTCCTCCCAGAAGGCTGCCCAGCACACCGCGCACGATCGCCGCACCAACCTGACGTCCAACGGAGGAGGCCACGGAACGCGCGGCCGAGTTGATCATCTTCTCGCCCACGCTCTGGGGGGTGCGGACCTGTCCTCCGCGTGAGCCGGCTTGCGGTGCTGCACCGCCTCCGAAGAGTCCTCCGAGCATGCCGCCAAGGCCACCCATGAGGCCACCATCGCCTTCCGCCTGCGCAGGAGCCTGATGCTTCTTCAGCAGCAGCTCATAGGCGCTCTCGCGATCGATGGTGGTGTCATATTTGCCGGAAAAGCCCGAATTCTGCATCGCTCTCTTGCGCTCGGCAGGTGAGATCGGCCCTACCTGCGCCGATGGCGGCTTGATGAAAGTGCGCTCCACCATTGCTGGCGTTCCCTTGCCTTCAAGCGTGGAAACCAATGCCTCACCAACCGCAAGCTCGGTGATCGCGGTTTCGGTCTTGAACTTCGGGTTCTGGCGGAAGGTTTCGGCGGCGGCCTTCACCGCCTTCTGGTCGCGCGGCGTGAAGGCGCGCAAAGCGTGCTGCACGCGGTTGCCGAGCTGGGCCAGCACGGTGTTGGGCACATCCAGCGGGTTCTGCGTGACGAAATAGATGCCGACTCCCTTGGAGCGGATGAGGCGCACCACGGTTTCGATGGATTCGACCAGTGGCTTGGGCGCGTCATTGAACAGCAGATGGGCTTCATCGAAAAAGAAGACGAGCTTGGGTTTCTCAGGATCGCCCACTTCGGGCAGGTTTTCAAACAGTTCCGAGAGCATCCAGAGCAGGAACGTCGCGTAAAGCTTCGGTGATTTCATCAACTTGTCTGCGGCGAGAATATTGATGACGCCGCGGCCGTCGCGGTCGGTCCTGATGAAATCCATGATGTCGAGCGCGGGCTCCGCGAAGAAATTGGCTGCGCCCTGGTTTTCGAGAACCAGAAGCTGCCTCTGGATCGCGCCGATGGTCTGGTCCGAGATATTGCCGTAGGTGGCCATCAGCTGGCTCTGCAGGGCATTGTCCTGGGCGATCTCGGCGATCAGCGAGCGCAAATCCTTGAGGTCGAGGAGAGCGAGGCCGTTGTCATCGGCATATTTGAAGACAATGTTGAGCGCGCCTTCCTGTGTCGCGTTCAGCTCCAGCAGGCGCGCGATCAGCAGCGGCCCCATTTCGGCGACGGTGGCGCGAATCGGGTGGCCCTGCTCACCAAAGAGATCCCAGTAGACGACCGGGAACTGATCGGCCTCGTATTTCAGGCCCAACTCCTGCATCCGCTTGACGAAATGCGGCTCGCTGCGACCGGGCGCGCCGATGCCGGAAAGATCGCCCTTGATGTCGGCGGCAAACACCGGGACGCCCTCATTGGCGAAACCTTCCGCCAGTGTTTGCAGCGTCACGGTCTTACCCGTGCCCGTAGCTCCCGTCACGAGACCGTGGCGGTTGGCGAGTTTGAGCGTCAGAAACTCCAGCTTGGTGGGGCTTTTGCCGATAATCATAGTTCCAGGTGGAAGGGCGGCCATTCGTTTCAATCTCCATTTCAGCACCGTATAGCCCGCGCTTTGGCAGATCACCAGTGCAACGAAGGGGGGAGAGTGAAGGGATTGAAGTTATGGGCGTCATGTCGCCATAGCTCTCTACGGTCCTCATGCTGAGGAGGCGCAAAGCGCCGTCTCGAAGGATGAAGGTGCGACAAAGAAGGTCGCAAAGATCCACGACAAAAGCGGGCCGGAGCGGATCCTGTTCTCGGAAAAATTCGCCTGCCCGGTG
>JANNRX010000334.1:0-3575 GCA_031401875.1 Hyphomicrobiales bacterium
CGATCCCGATCTGTCGGTAAAGACGCCCGCTGATATCTTCACCCTCAAAGCCCGCGATGAGGCGGAGCCAATCCTGAAGCTGAAGAACAAGGAGGGCTTCGGCGAGCTTTCTGTTAAGAATCTCTTCGACGCCATCGAGACCCGCCGCAGAATTGCGCTGGAGCGCTTCATCTTCGGCCTTGGTATCCGTCATGTGGGAGAAACCACAGCCAAGGTTCTGGCACGGGCCTACGGTTCCTGGGCCATTTTTGAGACAGTGGCGCAGAAGGTTGCGGCAGGTGATGTTGAAGCGCGGCTGGAGATGGATGCAGTCGATCAGGTCGGCGAGACGGTGATAGACGCAATCGCACGCTATTTTGGCGAGAGCCACAATTGCGCTGCCGTGCAACGGCTCGTCGAGCAGTTGAATATTCAGGATGCGCAGAAGCCCAAGGCCGATACGGCGGTCGCCGGCCAGACCATCGTCTTCACCGGCAGCCTTGAAAAGATGACCCGCGACGAGGCCAAGGCGATGGCGGAGCGGCTGGGTGCAAATGTCTCAGGCTCAGTCTCGAAGAAGACTGATCTGGTGGTGGCTGGCCCCGGTGCAGGCTCCAAGCTGGTGACCGCGCAAGCACTCGGCATCAGGGTGATCAGCGAGGATGAGTGGCTGGCACTGGTGGAGTGACGATCAGGAGATCCAATCCGCTGGTCTCTGGGCTCGCTGGTCAAAGATTCGTACGATGATCAGTTCATTGTCGACCACGCCATAGATGATCGAAAACGGTGTCTTTGTGACTGAGAGTTCACGCAGGCCATTCTCCGGAAGCGGATGACCGATCTGCCAATGCTGCTTGATAAGCTGAAGCGCTTTCGTGATCTGGATGCCTGCTGGCTTCGCACCTTCGGGAAATGTCTGTCCATAGTAGCGCCTCAACCAGCCAAGGTCTGTCTTGGCTTTTTGTGAGAGGCGGATTTTCAAGGATCACCGATGGGCTTTGTTCGCTGGCCATGTGGGCTCAGGCAACTCATTCTCTGTACCCCAGGACGTGACCCAGGCCATGACAGCATCCCCATCGATCAATCGTCCAGCCCGGACATCGGCCATCCCTTCTTCTATGGCGTGTCTCTTCCACTCGCGGCGTTCAAGAAACTCTGTGATCGCTATCTGCGCTAGCTTGGCCGATGATCTGTCCTCGGTTTCGGCTTCGGCCTCGAGCCGTGCTTTCAATTCCGTATCAATGCGCAGGGTGAATGAGGTTGTGGCCATGATAACCTCCTGTCGATGCAAACAATGTAAGACAGTGTCTTCGATTGTCAATATTGTTCAGACACTGCTCACCCCCGCTTGCCCCATTCCAGCATGAGCCAGGCGGCGATGGCGAGGCCGAACATCATGAGCGCCACCGGCAGTGGCGAGGCGGCTGTCAGTTGCCCCGCGATAAAACTTGCGATGGCGCCGATACCCATCTGCAGGAAACCGACAACGCCCGAGGCCGCGCCCGCCGCTTTTGGATCGACGCTGACCGCGCCCGCCACGGCGTTGGGCAGCACGAAGCCGTTGCCGAGCGATGTGATCAGGCAGGGCAGGAACAGCGCGGCAGGCGATATGATGGGAACCAGCGCGAGTGCGAGCAGAAGCGCCGCGCCGCTGCAACCGATGATGTTGCCGATCAGGTTCATGCGGTCAACCCCAAGCCGGGTCGACAATCGGCCGGAGCAGAAGTTGCCCGCCATATAGCCGATGGACAGGCAGGTGAACCAGATCCCGTAGCTGACCTTGGACATCTGCATCGCTTCGACGACGAGATAGGGTGCAGCACCCAGAAAGGCGAAGAACACACCGGAGGTGAAGGCGGCACCCAGACTGTACCCGAGAAAACGCCGGTTGCGGACGACTTCAAAAGACCGTGCCAGCATCTCGCGTGTGGTTTGCCCATGCACGGCGACAGGGCGTGTCTCCGGCAATTTCATGAGCATCAACCCAAGGGCGAGCGCGCCAAGCCCCATGCAGACAATGAAGATTGCCCGCCAGCCGAAAGCGTCATCAATGGCACCACCCAAAACAGGCGCGATCAGTGGCGCAACCACCATGCCCATGGTCACATAGCCAATCATGCTGGCGGCGAGATCACGCGGTGCAAGATCCCGCACAATGGTACGCGAGAGGGCGAGGCCTGCCGTTGATCCTGCCGCCTGGACAACCCGAGCAAGGATCAACATGAGAATGCTGGCCGCAAAAGTGGCAGCAAGGCTGGCACCGATATACAGCACCAGCGATCCCAGCAGCACGGGCCGCCGACCGAAACGGTCGGCCAGCCCGCCGATGAAGAGCTGGGCAATGGCCTGCGCCGCCAGAAACAGCGACAGCGTAAGCTGTACTTCGCCGCGTGATGCATTGAGGGCTGTTGCCAGGCCCGGCATTGACGGCATCAGGATATTGAGCGCCAGTGGTCCGATCATCGAGATGATGATGAGAACAGGCAGAAGGCTGCGCAGAAGTTGCGGATTGCTGTCGGTACTCACAAGGGCGCACAGGCCTGTTTCAACCAGCCGCGTGTCACCTTGCTGACCAGCGGTCCGATCACCTTGAAGACGCGGGCGTGATAGACGTCCAGCCAGCGGCGCTCCTCGCCCGTCAGCAGGCTCGCCTTGATCAGACGCCGGTCGATCGGACAGAGCGTCAGCGTTTCAAAGCCGAGCATGGGACGCTCGCCGCCCGCGATGATGCGCTCCTCCACCAGCACGAGATTCTCGATGCGGATGCCGTAATGCCCGGCCTTGTAGTAGCCGGGCTCGTTGGAGAGCATCATGCCTTGCTCCAGCGGCGTCACACCGAGCTTGGCGATCCGCTGTGGCCCTTCATGCACGCCGAGATAGGAGCCAACGCCGTGTCCGGTACCGTGGTCAAAATCGAGACCGGCCTGCCACAGAAAAGCCCGTGCGAAACTGTCGATCTGCGCACCGCTGGTGCCTTTGGGAAACACGACACGCGACACTGCGATCATGCCCTTGAGCACCCGCGTATTGCGATCCATCATCTCGGCCGTTGGCTTGCCGATGGCAATGGTGCGGGTGATATCCGTGGTGCCATCCTGATATTGCCCGCCGGAATCGACGAGGTAGATGCCCCTGGCCAATCGGCGATTGGACTGGGTGTTGACCCTGTAATGGGGCAGGGCGGCATTGGGCCCGGCTGCCGAGATTGTATCGAAGGAGATATCCTTCAGCGCCTTTGTTTGCAGGCGAAACCCTTCAAGCGCCACCGCAGCGTCAATCTCGGTGAGCTTGCCCTTGGGCGCTTCGCCGTCGAGCCAGCAGAGGAACTCTGCCATCGCCGCACCATCACGGATGTGCGCCTGACGCGCGCCCTCGCATTCTGCCTTGTTCTTGACAGCCTTGCGCAATGCGATGGGATTGATCCCGCTATCGGGATGACCGCCTGCTTCGCGCAGCGTTTTGACAAGGGCGACACTGGCGCTTTCCTTGTCGAACCGGACCTTGGATTGCGCAGCACCAAGTGTTTTGAACGCGGTTTCAAGATCAGAAGGCTCGCGCACATCGGCCATATCCTCAAGCGCAGATCGCACGGCATT
>JANNRX010000335.1:0-2117 GCA_031401875.1 Hyphomicrobiales bacterium
GATTTCCTGCGCGCCATCGGCATCGACCCCGAGGTGCATCCCGAGATGCGCATCACGGATTTCTACACCAGTCACGAAGCGTTGCTGCTGGGCTATGAGCAGGCGATGACGCGCATCGATTCCACCTCGGGCGATTACTACGCCACTTCCGGCCATATGATCTGGATCGGCGACCGCACACGTCAGCTCGACCATGCCCATGTGGAGTATTTCCGGGGCATCAAGAATCCTGTCGGGATCAAATGCGGTCCCTCGTTAAAGCCGGATGAATTGATCAAGCTTATCGATGTGCTGAATCCGCAGAACGAAGCGGGCCGTCTGACGCTCATCTGCCGTTTCGGCAATGACAAGGTGTTCGATCATCTGCCGGGCCTGGTGCGGGCTGTGAAGGCTGCGGGCAGGAGTGTGGTCTGGTCCTGTGATCCGATGCATGGCAACACCATCACCTCGGCGAGCAATTACAAGACGCGGCCATTCGAGCGCATCATCGGCGAAGTGAAGAACTTCTTCGCCGTGCATGAAGCGGAAGGAACCTATGCCGGTGGTATCCACCTGGAGATGACCGGCAACAACGTCACGGAATGCACGGGCGGCGCCCGGGCCATTTCGGATGTTGAACTTGCCGATCGTTATCATACCCACTGCGATCCGCGCCTGAACGCCGAGCAGGCGATCGAGATGGCCTTCCTGGTGGCGGATCTTCTCAAGCGGCAGCGCGCTGCAAGAGGCCCGGTGAAGCGTGTGGAAGCGGCGGAGTAAGTGCTGACTTTTCCCTTCCCCCCTTGCGGGGGAAGGTGGCCCCCGAAAGCAGGTCGGATGAGGGGTATCGCGAAGCGAGGCTCACCAACGCCGGAACGACTGGAACCCTTTCAAGATTTTGCTTTGCAATACCCCTCATCCGGTCGCCATCCGCGACCACCTTCTCCCGCAAGGGGAGAAGGATAAGGGTTCTCATTTTTTCCCTTCTCAACTCCCCTTGTTCCCGTCAATATCCTCCTTGCACTCGCAAGGGGACACACCAGCCATGGCCTATGATCTGATCCTGAAGGGCGGGCATGTCATTGACCCGTCCCAGAAGATCAACAGCGTGATGGATGTGGCCTTTGCAAACGGCAAGGTTGCGACCTGCCGGGCCAATCTCATGGGGGATGCGGCGACAGAAATCCGCGATGTCACGGGTTATATCGTCACTCCGGGCCTGATCGACATGCACACGCACGTCTACTGGGGCGGCACTTCATTGGGCATCGATCCGGATCAGTTCGCGCGCACCTCCGGCGTTACGACATCTGTGGACACCGGCAGCGCAGGGCCAGGCAACTGGCTGGGCTTTCGCAAGCATGTGATCGAGCGTTCCGAGGCGCGCATCCTCGCTTATCTGCATGTCTCGTTCGCGGGCATCTATGGCTTCTCGAAAACCGTCATGGTCGGCGAGAGCGAGGATGTGCGTTTGATGGCGCCCGCCGAATGCGCCGAGGTGGCGGATGCCAACCGCGATCTCATCGTGGGCATCAAGGTGCGCGTCGGTCGCAATTCCTCCGGCGATCAGGGCATCGCGCCCCTGAATGCCGCGCTGCAGGTGGCGGAGGAAGTGGGCATGCCGCTGATGGCGCATATCGATCATCCGCCGCCCTCCTACGAAGAGGTACTGGACATGCTGCGCCCCGGCGACGTGCTGACCCACGCTTTCCGCCCCTTCCCTAACGCGCCCTGCACCGCGCAGGGCACGGTGAAGCAGGCCGTGCTTGCAGCGCGCAAACGCGGCGTTTTGTTTGATATTGGCCACGGCGGTGGCTCTTTCGCCTTCAAGACTGCGCGGGCCATGCTGGCGAACGGATTTTACCCGGACACCATCTCCTACGACGTGCATATCAAATGCATCGAAGGCCCGGCTTTCGACCAGGTGACGACCATGTCGAAATTCCTCTGCATGGGCATGAGCCTCCATGACGTGGTGGCCGCCTCCACGCTCAATGCGGGCATGATGCTGCAACGCCCGGAATACGGCTCGCTCAAGCCGGGATCTCTGGGCGACGCCACCAGTCTCAGCGTCAAGGAAGGGGCATTCGACTATGTTGATACAACCGGAGAGCACATGATCGGTCGCCAGCGGATCG
>JANNRX010000336.1:0-12907 GCA_031401875.1 Hyphomicrobiales bacterium
AAGGCGCGGCACACAGGAGGGCGCGTTTCGTGAATGCCGCAGCCCTTGCCTTGCGCGATATGGCGGCACCATTGGCCACCGGGCTTGCAGAGTTCCGGCACCGGAAACAGCTTGCAGCAGAGCGTGCAGGAGCCGCAGGAGCGCTCGTTCACGCCTTGCTCTCCGCCTTCATCTCCGCTTTCACCTCATCAAGGATTTCCTTCATGCGGGAGCCCTGCATTTTGGCGATATCATCCTGGTATTTCAGCAGCACGCCCAGCGTGTCGCTGACCATGGCCGGATCAAGCGCCACGGCGTCCAGCTCCACCAGCGCTGTCGCCCAGTCCAGCGTTTCGGCGACGCCCGGATTCTTGAACAGATCCTCCTGGCGCAGGCGCTGCACGAAGCTGACGATCTGCTTCGAGAGCTTCGCAGGCACCTCCGGTGCTTTCGCCTTGAGGATGGCGAGTTCGCGGGCAGCATCAGGAAAATCCACCCAATGGTAGAGACAGCGGCGCTTCAGGGCATCGTGAATTTCGCGCGTGCGGTTCGAGGTGATGATGACGATGGGCGGCGCTTTCGCCCTGATCGTTCCAAGCTCAGGCACGGTGATCTGATAATCCGACAACACCTCCAGCAGGAAAGCCTCGAAAGCTTCATCCGTGCGATCCAGCTCGTCGATCAGCAGCACGGGTGGGCCGGAGCCATCATCCTCCAGCGCCTGAAGGAGTGGTCGGCGGATCAGATAGCGTTCGGAAAAGATATCGGCCTGCAGCTGGTTGCGGTCCCGCTCGCCTGCGGCTTCCGCGAGGCGGATGGCCATCATCTGTCCGGCATAGTTCCACTCGTAAACGGCGGAGGCCACATCGAGCCCCTCGTAGCATTGCAGCCGGATGAGCTTGCGCCCCAGCGATGACGCCAGCACCTTGGCGATCTCGGTTTTGCCGACGCCCGCCTCCCCTTCCAGAAACAGCGGACGGCCCATTTTAAGCGCAAGAAACAGCACTGTCGCGAGCGACCGGTCCGATACATAACTGGCAGACTGGAGGAGCGCCGCGGTGGCATCGATCGAGGCAGGAAGGCTGTTCATACAGAAGTCATAGCCTGCGCTTAGACTGAACGCATCAAGGAATTGGAGGCTTTTTGCATGTGCAACCATTTTCCCTGAATTTCGTCTTGACAGACGAAACAATTAGAACAAATATAGAACATATTTGCCTTCAAGGAGACATACCATGACCACTGCCGAACTCGCCAAAACCTTCACCGATATGCTCAAAGCCGGTCAGCATGAAGAGGCCGCTGCCAAGTTCAATGCGCCCGACATCATCAGCCTGGAAGCGATGGAAGGCGCGATGGCGCGGGTGCAGGGCACCGCGGCCGTCAAGGCCAAAAGCGACTGGTGGTATGGCGCGCATGAGGTTCACAGCACTTCCGCTGAGGGACCTTACGTGAACGGCGACCAATTCAGCGTGGTTTTCAATATGGATGTCACAGCGAAAGAAACCGGCCAGCGCATACAGATGCAGGAGGTCGGGCTTTACACGGTGAAGGACGGCAAGATCATGGAAGAGAAGTTCATGTTTTGATTGCAGTTCCTGCGGTCCTTCAGGTTTTCAAGAGAAACCAGACCGCGACGGCGACAAGACCCAGTGCCAGAAACCGGCGGATCGATACAATTCTGTCGCTGGAAACATACGCGTGGCCCGCTGCATTGGCGAACAGCACAATGGCAATGTGAATGATGGTCGCCACGCTCACATACAACAGCGCAAGGATGGTGCTTTGAACGGCGACGTTTCCCGCCAGGGGATTCACAAAAGCAGGCAGCACTGCAATGTAGAACACGCCTGCTTTGGGATTGAGAAGATTGGTGATCAGCCCTTTGCGAAAGCCGTCAAAGGCCTCGCCCTCGTGGCTTGCAGCCTCAGGCGGTTGCCATGTCTCCCACGCCAGCCAGAGTAGATAGAGAAAGCCCGCCGCACGGATGGAGTGATACAGCCACGGCGATGCGAGGATCAGTGCTTGCAGGCCAACGGCCGCAGCAATGCCCAGAAGCATCAGCCCAAGCGCGACGCCTGCAACGGCGGCAAGAGCAGGTTTGCGTCCGCGCGACAAGGCAAGTGCGGCCAGATAGGCCATGTTCGGCCCAGGCGTCAGCTCAATCAGAAAAGACGTCAGCAGGAACTCAGGAATTCCTGCCAAAGTCTCTCGTCCTTCACTTCGACGTCGCGGCTGCCACTGCGCGCTTCGCCATCACGCCGATGAGATGAGCGCGGTATTCCGCCGAGGCGTGGATATCGCTGTTCAGGCCTTTGGCCGCAGCCTTCAGGCTTTCCACGGACTTGGCGTTGAAGCGCGCGCCAAGAGCTGCCTCTGCCTCTTTCCAGCGAAACACGCCTGCATCACCTGCCCCTGTGACGGCAACGCGCACGGATGAACCCTTCTTCGCCACGGCGACCCCGACCAGAGCGTAACGCGAGGCCGGGTTGGGAAATTTCGCATAGGCAAATTTCGACGCCAAAGGGAAAATCACCTTGGTGATCATTTCGCCCTCGCCGAGCGCAGTCGAAAACATGCCTTCGAAGAAATCATCCGCCGCAATCTTGCGCTTGCTGGTGACGATGGTCGCTCCCAGCGCCATCAGTGCCGCCGGATAATCCGCCGCCGGATCGTTGTTGGCGACCGAGCCGCCGATGGTGCCGCGATGGCGCACATGCGGATCGCCGATGCCGTTGGCCAGTGCGGCAAGGCCGGGCAGGTTTGCCTGCACGACAGCAGATTGCGCCACTTCGGCATGGGTTGTCATGGCACCGATCACGATGGTCCGGCCCTTTTGCTGGATGCCCTTGAGGTCCGCCACCTTGCCAAGATCGATGAGATTGGCGGGGCTGGCGAGCCGCTGCTTCATGGTGGGCAGCAGCGTCTGTCCGCCTGCGAGCAGCTTCGCGTCCTCCGCCTTGCCGTAAAGGTTGGCCGCCTGACGGGTCGATGAGGCGCGGTGGTAATTGAATGCATACATGGTTGTTCTCCCGTTTCTTTCCCTCTCCCCTTGCGGGAGAGGGTGGTCGGCGGATGCCGACCGGGTGAGGGGTCGCACAACGCTTGCCCTCTTGAATCGATCTGGAGAAGACGGTGAGACCCCTCATCCGCCTCGCTCCGCGAGGCACCTTCTCCCGCAAGGGGAGAAGGAAAAAATTATTCCGCTGCCATTGTCTTGATCGTCTTTTGCGCCGCCTTCCACACCGCCTGCGGCGTAGCGGGCATGGCAATATCCTCATGACCAAGCGCATCCGTGATGGCGTTGATCACCGCGGGCGGCGCGGCGATGGCACCCGCCTCACCGCAGCCCTTGATACCAAGCGGATTCGATGGCGCGGGTGTCGAATTGAAGCCCAATGCATACGAAGGCAGATCATCGGCGCGCGGCATGCCATAATCCATGAAGGATGCCGTCAGCAGCTGGCCGTTCTTGTCGTAGATCGTGCTCTCGTGCAGCGCCTGGCCGATGCCCTGGGCGATGCCACCATGGACCTGACCCTCGACGATCATCGGATTGATGATGGTGCCGAAATCGTCGATCGCGGTCCATTTTGCCACCTTGGTCACGCCGGTTTCGGGATCGATCTCGACCTCGCAAATGTGGACACCCGCCGGGAAAGTGAAGTTGGTGGGATCATAAAACGCGCCTTCCTTGAGGCCGGGTTCAAGCTGCTCACCGGTGAATTTATGGGCGACATAAGCCTGCAACGCCACCTCGCCGAAAGCCATGGATTTGTCCGTGCCCTTCACGCTGAAGCGCCCGTCCTTGAAGTCAATGTCAGCTTCCGCCGCTTCCATGCAGAGCGCCGCGACTTTCTTCGCCTTGGCCTCCACCTTGTCGAGCGCCTTGACGATGGCGGACATGCCGACCGCGCCAGAGCGGGAGCCATAGGTGCCCATGCCCATCTGCACTTTGTCGGTGTCCCCATGGACGATCGCCACCTGGTCGATGGGGATGCCGAGGCGGCCCGCCACCAATTGAGCAAACGTTGTCTCGTGGCCCTGGCCATGGCTGTGCGAGCCCGTCAGCACTTCCACCGTGCCAACAGGGTTGACGCGCACCTCCGCCGATTCCCAGAGGCCGACGCCGGCACCCAGCGAGCCGACCGCCGCCGATGGTGCAATGCCGCAGGCCTCGATGTAAGCGGAATAGCCGAGGCCGCGCAGCTTGCCGGCTTTGGCGCTCTCGCGCTTGCGCTTGCCGAAACCGGCGACATCCGCGAGCTTCAGCGCCTGCTTCATGGTGCCGGAGTAATCGCCCGCATCATACATCATGATGACTGGCGTCTGGTGCGGCCATTTGCTGATGAAGTTCTTCATGCGGAACTTCGCCGGGTCCTGCCCCAGCTGGCGCGCCGCAACCTCCATCAGGCGTTCGACCACGAAAGTCGCCTCGGGGCGCCCGGCACCGCGATAAGCGTCCACCGGCGCGGTGTTGGTGTAGACCGCCTCCACCTCGGCATAAATCGCCGGAATGTCGTACTGGCCCGACAGCAACGGCGCGTAAAGATAGGTTGGCACCGCGGAGGCGAAGGTGGAGAGGTAAGCCCCCAGATTGGCGCGAGTCTTGACTCGAACAGCAAGGATCTTGCCCCCCTCGTCCATCGCCATTTCCGCATGGGTCATGTGATCGCGGCCATGGGCTACGGAGAGGAATTCCTCCGTGCGGTCCGCCACCCATTTCACTGGTCGGCCCACTTTCTTGGCGGCCCAGACGCAGACGGTTTCCTCGGCATAGACGTAGATCTTGGAGCCAAAGCCACCGCCGACATCCGGCGCGATCACGCGCAGCTTGTGTTCCGGCGCAATACCGATGAAGGCCGAGAGGATCAAACGCGCCACATGCGGGTTCTGGCTGGTGGTATAAAGCGTGAAGGCGTCTTCGCCCGAATCATAATCGCCGATGGCGGCGCGCGGCTCCATGGCATTGGGCACGAGGCGGTTGTTGACGAGGTCGAGCCTGGTGATGTGTTTGGCTTTCTTGAAAGCGGCATCCGTTGCCGCCTTGTCACCGAGGTGCCAGTCGAACACCACGTTGTCCGCGGAAACATCATGGATGCTGGCGACACCTTTGGCCGTGCAGGTTGCAAGCTCAGCCACGGCTGGCAGCGTTGCGTAATCCACGATAACCTTTTCGGCAGCGTCTTTCGCCTGAGCGTAGGTTTCAGCGATGACGACAGCCACATGGTCGCCGACGTAGCGCACCTTGCCATCCGCCAGCGCCGGATGCGCACCCGCCTTCATCGGTGAGCCGTCCTTGGAATGGATCATCCAGCCGCAGATCAACCCGCCCACCTTGTCGGCGGCAAGATCAGCGCCGGTCAGGATCCCGACGACGCCAGGCATTTTCAACGCGGCCTTGGTGTCGATCTTCCTGATCGTGGCATGCGCATGGGGTGAGCGCACGAAGAAAGCGTGGGTCTGGCCCTCGCGGTTGATGTCATCGGTGTAATTGCCCTTGCCAGTGATGAAGCGGTGGTCTTCCTTGCGGCGCACCGGTGCGCCAATGCCAGTCGTGGGTGTCATCGCTCTTGGTCCCCTGATTGGGTTCATTCGCCCCGGAAATACGGGGCGAGGGATATCACTCGGCCGCCATCTTGTGCGGCGTCTTCCCCATCGCGGCAGCGCCCGCTTCCACCGCTTTCACGATGTTGTGGTAGCCCGTGCAGCGGCAGATGTTGCCTTCAAGCTCTTCGCGAATTGTATGTTCATCAAGGCTGGAGCCTTTACGGTTCACGATATCGATGGCCGCCATGATCATTCCCGGCGTGCAATACCCGCACTGGAGGCCGTGATGTTCACGAAACGCTTCCTGCATGGGATGCAACACGCCACCCTTGGCGAGCCCCTCGATCGTCGTGATGGAAGCCCCCTCGCAACTCATGGCCAGCACAGTACAGGACTTTATTGCCTTGCCATCGACATGAACGACACAGGCACCACATTGGCTGGTGTCACAACCAACATGGGTTCCGGTGAGCCGAAGATTGTCGCGCAGAAACTGAACAAGCAAGGTGCGCGGTTCTATGGTGCCGGACACAGCTTTGCCGTTCACCGTCATGGATGCGGTGGACATGGAATCTCCTCCCTCAAAGGCCACTAACGGTTCTCCGTCAAGGCCGGAACAATCGCGGTTTTTGCCGTCTTTTTGGGAAGGTTCAAAAGAATATGTTTCTTTTGAAAACCTCAAAACGGAGTGTGAAACGGGATTTTCCGGGGGTCAAGGAGAAAAGCAATGACGCACTACCCAATTTTTTGAGAATATTTGCGAATATTATCAAATCCGGGTGATGCAGGGCCTATCGCACAATTCTTTTCCAGCGCTCGACCTCAGAGACGACGTGCCGACGCAATGCCTCACTTGTACGCGCTTCACCGCTTGCGGGAATCTCCGCATCGAATGCCGCCAGACGCTGGCGTAAATCCGGCTCTTCGAGAGCGGCACCAAGCGCTTTGTTGTACGCTGCAACGATTGCGACATCCGTTCCCTTTGGAGCGAAAACAGCATTCCAGGCCGTTATCGCGAAATCAGGAAGTCCGGCCTCAGCCGAGGTCGGAACATCGGGAAGCGACGCAAGCCTGGCCTTGCTGGCAACGGCCAATGCGCGCACCTTGCCAGATTTCACCTGCTCGACCATGATGACGGATTGATCGCAGATGAAATCAAGCACACCCGCGAGCATGTCATTCAGCGCGGGTGCTGTTCCGCGATAAGGCACGCCGGTCTGGCGCGCGCCCATAACCGAGAGCAGTAGCAATGCTGCGGTGTGAGACGTGACGCCCTGCCCCGCATGGCCAAAGCTGAAAACCTCCGGCTTGTCACGCATCAAGGCAACGAACTCCCGAAGATTTGCTGCCGGCAGGTTTTCCCGGATAACCAGCAGGATCGGAGTCGAGGCGATCAAACCAACAGGTTCAAAATCGGTTTGCGGATCGTAGGGAAGATTGGGCGTGGCGCTTGGTGCTGCGCCATGCGTTCCGAGGTTTCCGATCACAAGGGTGCGACCATCTGGAGCGGATCGCGCTGCGCGAAGTACGCCGGTTGCTCCGCCGGCACCGGCAACATTCTCGACCACAATACGCTGCCCCAGGGCACGCGCCATGCCATCGGCTGCAATGCGTCCGATTACGTCCGTCGGGCCGCCCGCCGCAAATGGGACAATCAGCGTGATGGGCGTCGATTGCGCGATGGCAGGCGAACGAATGGCAACAAGTGTGGCAACCGATGCGGCGAAGGCGCGTCTTGTGAGCAAAGGAGCTTCCTGTTTTTTGTCAGAGATGTGCACGATCATGCCTTATTCCAGATATTTGTCGCTTCACTGTTGTGTGACAATGCGTGCATCGTGATCAGGCGATGCTCTCGCCATCTCCGTCTATCGTGTGTTAGGCGCAGCTATCTATGTCAGGAATCGCAATGATTGTCTCTGAAGGAAAAGGATTGACCGGCGCGCTGTTTGCCGACCCGGAGATGGGGGAGCTTCTTTCGGACCGGCGCTGGCTTCAGGCCATGCTCGATTTCGAGGCGGCATTGGCACAAGCGGAGGCTGATGTCGGTGTTATTCCGGCGTCGGCAGCCGCTGTGATTGCATCCTGTTGCGAAGCGGATCTCTATGACATCAGCGAGATCGGGCGGCGAACCACTCTTGCAGGAAATCCGGCCATTCCACTCGTGACCATGCTGACAGCCGAAGTCGCCAAGCGCAATCCGGAGGCCGCAGAGTTCGTGCATTACGGCGCGACCAGTCAGGACGTGATTGATACGGGCCTCGGCTGCATTATTGGCGATGCTCAGGGCCTTGTTCTGGAGCGTATCGGGCAATGTTGCCATCTGCTTGCCAAACTGGCGCACCATCACCGCAAGACTGTCATGCCCGGACGGACGCTGCTTCAGCATGCGCTGCCTGTTTCGTTCGGACTGAAATGCGCGCAATGGCTGGATGAACTTGTGCAAAGCCATGATGTCGTCATGCTGCGCTCTCCGCAATGGCTTCAGTTCGGCGGTGCCGCTGGCAATCTCTCGGCGCTTGGAGACAAGGGTGTCGAGGTGATGGCCGCAATCCTCAAGGCTGGCGTGATGCCCAGCCGCAGTGGCAGATCCTGGCGGAGTTTCACAGGCAAGAACGTGCCATGGCACGCCAGTCGTTCGCATCAGCAACAGATCGCCGCGCGCCTTGGCATTTTTGCTTCCAGCCTGGGCAAGATCGCCAGCGATATCACCCTGCTGATGCAGACCGAGGTTGCCGAAGTCTTCGAACCGTCCGCGCCCGGCAAGGGTGGCTCGTCCACACTCCCTCATAAACGCAACCCGGTACAATCCGTCGCCATCATCGCCATCGCGACGCGCACACCGGGACTGGTCGCGACAATGCTTTCGGCCGGGCTTCAGGAGCATGAGCGCGGTGCCGGCGGCTGGCATGCAGAATGGGACACGATGCGCGAACTGCTGCTGCTCACGGGTGCGGCGGCTTTGCACATGCAGACAATGCTGGAAGGACTTGAGGTCGATACGCAGCGCATGCGCGCCAACCTTGAACTCACCAGTGGGCTGATCATGGCGGAACGCGTCACATTTGCGCTGGCTCCCGCACTGGGCAAAGCGAAAGCAAAAAGCTTCATGGAGGCGGCATGCAAGCAGGCAATTGCGCAAAAGCAGCATCTGCGGGAAGTACTACGGGCGACACCGGAAGCCTCGGCGCTCGATCTCGATGCGCTTTTCGATCCATCGACCTATCTCGGCGCATCGGATGATTTCATTGACCGCATACTCGCGCTCTACGAGGATGAGAAACAATACATGAGCGAGGAACCCAAACGCTCCTCATCCTGAGGAGCTGCGGAGCAGCGTCTCGAAGGACGCACAAGGATTGCGACATCCTCCCGATGTCGCGTGTTGCAACGGCGTGGTGCGTCCTTCGAGACAGCGCTTCGCGCTTCCTCAGGATGAGGAGGTAAGCACAGAAAGAAGAGAGCTGATGCCTATCAAGACAATCAACGGCGAACCGTTCAATATCGTAGTGGAAGGCAAGGCTGACGGGCCCGTGCTCCTGTTCTCCAATTCACTCTCGTCAAACCTGTCGATGTGGGATCCGCAGGCCGAGGCACTGAAGCACAGCTTCCGCATCATCCGTTACGATTCGCGCGGCCATGGCAAAAGCGTGGCGAAGCCAGGTCCCTATTCTATCGCGCAACTGGGCCAGGATGCGCTTGCCATTCTTGATACGCTTAAGATCAGGCAGGCGCATTTCTGCGGCCTTTCCAAGGGCGGCATGGTCGGCCAATGGCTTCTCACGCATCACCCGGAGCGCATCGGCAAGGCCGTGCTTGCGAATACGGCGGCAGTGATGGCACCAGCTGATCTGTGGAATGGCCGCATCCGCAACGTCTCGAAGAACGGCATGGCGGCGATTGTCGATGGCACCATCGAGCGCTGGTTCACGCAAGCTTTCATCGCCGCCGCGCCCGGGACAATGGATGCCATTCGCGCAATGATCGCCTCCACGCCCGCACAAGGCTATTGCGGCTGCTGTGGGGCCATCCGTGACATGGATCAGCGGGACAGCATCCAGAGCATTACCAACCCGGTTCTGCTCATCTCAGGCGATCAGGACCCGGCCACCACGCCAGCCATGATGCTGCTGATGAAAGAGCGCATCAAAGGGGCGCAATGGCTGTCGCTGCAAGCGGCGCATATCTCCAACCTTGAGCAGCCGGAAGCCTTCACCCGAGCGCTACAGGAGTTTCTGCAATGACCACCGACGCAGACCGCATCCGCAAGGGCGAGAAAAACCGTCGCCAGGTTCTAGGCGATGCCCATGTCGACCGCTCCATGAAAAATCGTACGGCATTCAACGCGGAATGGGTGGATTTCATCACGCGCACCGCCTGGGGCGACATCTGGGACCGGCCGGGACTTGACCGCAAGAGCCGCTCGATCATCGTGCTGGCAGTGACCATTTCGCTCGGTCGCTGGGAAGAATTTCGCCTTCATGCCAAGGCCGCGTTCAACAATGGCTTGACCAAGGACGAGATGAAAGAAGTGCTGATGCAATGCGCGGTCTATGCCGGTGTTCCAGCGGCAAATACGGCCTTCCACGAAGCGCAGAAGGTTTTCGACGAGATGGAAACAGGCTGATCTCGTTCAGTCAGTAGGATTGCTTGAGATAATCGATGAAATCCGCAACCGCCTGAACTGCTGCCTGAGGATTTTTCGCAAGGATAGCCTTTGCAAGTCTTGCCCGCATTGCCACGGGGACGTTCAGGTCACGCAGGCGATTGTAGGCGCACCAGGCGCGACGAAACTCATGCTTGATATCAACCAGTCTCTCGACGTCCGCAGGCAGACCTGATGCCGCACCAATGGCGCTCTCAAGCGCCCTGTCTGCCCTCATGTATCCATCAATGTCACCGACCTGAGCGGATCGATTCATTAACAGGATGGCATCCCCGATCCGCGCATGATCCGCAGCCGTCGCATGCATGGCGGCGGCCTGGGCAATGCCCTGCTCAAGCGGTAGTCTCTCGGACAGACGTGACAGGATATTCTTGCAATCGATAGAGGAAATTGTGATCGTCTCTTTGTCCACAAGAACGAGTCCGCGATTGACCATGGCTGGTAAAATGCTTTCGACCCTTTCCGGGGTGGATCGCAAATGCTTTGCCAGTTGCGAGAGCGTCAGCACCTTATCAGGAGCCAGGACAGCGACCGCAATATCATTCGCCAGTCGCTCGGCCAGCTGAAGAGTGTCTCGCTCAATTTTTCCGGCCGGGGACTGCACGGGTATGCTCCACTTAATTCCATGATAAGTTACAGCTAAACTGTGAACAGGTCATATATGAATTGAAATCAGAAAACTTCAATTTTAGGTGATCCTCACGCTGTGATATTCCATTGAAAACAAATTCGCAGCGCGTTGATACAGACACTATTCATGCAGGACAGACCCAAAGGATCAATGGATGGCGCATCACACTTTCTTCTGCATCGACGGCCATACCTGCGGTAACCCGGTCCGGCTCGTCGCTGGTGGAGGACCGGTTCTGAAGGGCGCAACAATGTTTGAGAAGCGCCAGCATTTTCTCGCGGAGTTTGACTGGATTCGCAAAGCTCTGATGTTTGAACCACGCGGGCATGACATGATGTCCGGCTCGATCCTGTATCCGCCAACGCGTTCGGATTGCGACATTGGTGTGCTTTTCATCGAGACATCCGGTTGTCTGCCGATGTGCGGGCACGGAACCATTGGTACTGTCACCATGGCGCTTGAGCGTGGGCTGGTCACGCCACGCACACCCGGACGATTGATGCTGGAAACACCGGCAGGCCTTGTGGAAGCGACATTCACGCAGGCAGGCCCGCATGTGACCAGCGTCAGGCTCGTCAATGTGCCGTCTTTTCTCTACGCAAAAGATCTGGCTGTGGACGTGCCGGGGCTCGGCGAGCTGACAGTCGATGTCGCCTATGGCGGCAATTTCTACGCCATCGTTGAACCGCAACCGCTGTACAGTGATCTCGCGGATATCCAGCCCTCGGATATCCTGCGTTGGTCCCCCCTGTTGCGCAAGGCAATCAACACGCGTTATGCCTTTGCGCATCCGGAAAATCCCGCGATCAATCTCTGTTCGCATGTGATGTGGACGGGAAAGCCAACCCAAGCCGAGGCAGATGCCCGCAACGCCGTGTTCTACGGGGACAAGGCCATTGATCGCTCACCCTGCGGAACCGGCACATCCGCGCGGATGGCGCAGCTTGCTGGACGTGGCAAACTCAGGATCGGCGACACATTCGTGCATGAATCGATCATCGGATCGATCTTCAAGGGCAAGGTGGAAAAAGCCGCAAAGCTTGGTGACTATGATGCCATCATACCATCCATCGAGGGCTGGGCCATCATGACGGGGTACAACACAATCTTTGTGGATGACCGCGATCCCTACGCCCATGGCTTTCAATTGGCTGATCCATGTTAAAGGCCATCCGCTTTAAACTCTACAAAGCTCGGTTTTTACCGTGAAATAAACAGCAGGATGTCTTTTTTCTTGATTGAACCACTAGCAAGAATGATTTGTGTCTTACCTGTGGCAATTCAGATTGATGCATGACATCAATTCAGAATATGGATCATGGCCGTTGCCAGTCACGCGGCCCGATGCTTGCATCGGAAAATGTGCGGAAATCCGCCGACAGAGCGGGGGTGGGGAGCGTTTGATGGAAGTATTCTTGCAGCAGCTGATCAACGGGATCACGCTCGGTTCTATCTACGGTCTGATCGCCATTGGCTACACCATGGTGTTCGGCATCATCGGCATGGTGAATTTTGCCCATGGTGATGTCTTCATGGTCGGTGCTTTCGTGGCGCTTATCACGTTCATGATTGTCACGGCCGTTGTCGGCGTTGGTGCCGGTGGGGTTTTTCTGGCGCTCATTCTCTGCCTGATTGTCAGCGTCATCGTGACAAGTCTTTACAACTGGAGCATCGAGCGGGTGGCGTATCGCAAGCTGCGCGGCTCTTTCCGCCTCGCCCCGCTGATCTCGGCCATCGGCATGTCGATCCTTCTGGTCAATTTCGTGCAGGTGAGCCAGGACGCCCGCAACAAACCCGTGGCCTCCATCATCGATGGCGGCCTGACGGTGATGAAGGGCGTGCGATTTGATGTCGTGGTTTCCTACAAGGATCTGCTGATCATGGCGGTGACTGCGGTGCTTCTCGCGGTATTCTGGTATCTTGTGCAGAAAACGCCGCTCGGGCGCGCACAGAGGGCCTGCGAGCAAGACCGCAAGATGGCGGCTCTGCTGGGAATCAACGTCGATCGCACAGTGTCGATCACATTTGTGATTGGTGCTGGCCTCGCGGCAGTGGCGGCCGTGATGTGGCTCGTGAAATACAAT
>JANNRX010000337.1:0-4209 GCA_031401875.1 Hyphomicrobiales bacterium
TTGGCGGAGGCGACGGCATCGGTCGCAAGGTTGCCCCCAGCGCCGGGCCGGTTCTCCACGATGATGTTACCCTTCAACTCCTCCGACAAGGATTTGGCGAAGACGCGACCGATCGTGTCGGTTCCACCCCCCGCCGCATAGGCGATCATGAACGTGATCGGCCGATCCGGATAGATGGATTGCGACCAGGCGAGCGGCGTCTTGGCCAGAAGGGCGGATGCGGTCAGGCCCGTCAGGGCATTGCGACGATTGATCATGATGACTTTTCCAACGTTTCCTTGATCAGACTGTCGCATAGAACTCCGCAGGGACAAAGACCCGCCCTTCAAAAATACGCCGCGCCGTGCGCATCACCGTCGCGCCCGTCAGCGAGCCGTCACCGCGCTCTATGCCAAGATACATGATGCCTGCGGGATGGCGAATGGCAATTTCATCGGTCAAAGGCTGAGCCAGTCGCGCGGCGACCGTGCCTTCCGCCGCGCAGGCCGTGGCGATGGCAATGGCGCCTGTCACGGCAAGCGACTGATGCAAAGCCCAGGGCATCAGATAGGCGACCTCGATGGTTGAATGCCGACTGGGGAACAGAATACCGACCTTGGGAATGACGGATTTTGCAACATCGCCAAATCCCATGCGTTGCCCGGCGATAAGGCGGAGAGGCTCCGTGCGCCTGAAGAGTTCGCCCGTCGAAACGGATTGCTTGACGGCATCGAGCGAGGCGAGGCCAATATCCTTTCCGCACAGCAGCAGCATGGGCATGGCGCTGTCAACAAGAGTCACGGTGATACCATCGATGCATTCCATGGCTTCTCCGGTCGGGAAAAGCTTGCCCGTCTTGGCCCCCACAAAATCCCGGAAGGTGAGCGGAATGGCTGCCGCTGTTCCTGCAACCCCGGCAATCGCCGTATCGCCCTCGTAATTGACGCGGCCATCGGGTGTTTCAACACGCGCGTCAATGCGCGCACCCGTGTTGACATTAAAGATACGAACAGAGGTGACTGGATCAGCCACCTTGACAAGGCCTGCCTCGATGGCGAATGGCCCGACGCCAGCCAGCATATTGCCGCAGTTCGGCTTGGTATCGACGCGCGCTTCATCAATATCAACCTGCGCGAAGAGATAATCGACATCGCAATCTGTGCGCGTTGAACGGGAGACGATCGCTACCTTGCTGGTTTGCGGCTGCCCTCCCCCCAGACCATTGACCTGCATGGTATCGGGAGAACCCATAACCGCCAGCAGAACCGCATCACGCATGGCAATATCCTCAGGCAGATCATCCGCCATCAGATAAGGTCCGCGGCTGGTGCCGCCGCGCATCAGGACACATGGGATTGATTTCTGCATTTCCGCCTCTTCCTACAGCACAAATGCACGGCGTAAAAGATCCAGCGCCACGAGCGTGAGAACGCCTTTCAGGATTTTCTGGAATAATTCTTCTGGTAATTTGTCCAGTAGCTTGGTGCCAAGCCAGGTGCCCAGCAAACCAGAGGCGATCATGGCAATGATCAGCGGGAGCCAGTCGCTGAAGGCAAAACCCAGGAAGCCGAAGGCAAGGACCTTCAGGCCGTGCTGGATGGCTGCACAGGCGGAATGACTCGCCACCAGTGTTTTTCGATCCAGCCCCATCGGCAGGAAAAGGGCCTGAACGAAGGAACCGGTGGCTCCCACGAACATGGTGATGAAGGTGGCGATGAAACCGCCGATCAGCATGCCTGTCGAGGCAAGGCCCGGAATGCGAGGCTTGGGCAGCCAGGTCATCACCAGAATGAAGATGCCCAGAAGTGCCAGCAGCAACCGCTCTGGCAGGGACACGAACACAACCGCACCCGCTGCCGCGCCTGCAAGACTGCCAATCGTAAACAGGAGAGTGGGCCGCCACAGGATATGCGCACGTTGCAGAATGACGCGCCCCATGTTCGAGCCGAGCTGCACCACGCCATGCACCGCCACCACCATGGCGGGAGGAACTGTGCCTGCCAGCGCACCCAGCATCGCCACGCCGCCGCCGATGCCAAAAGCGGCAGTCAATGCCGAGGTGAAAAAACTGATGACAATCAGCAGGCAGAAAACGCCGATCGACAGATTGGCTGGAAGCACCCATTCAAACATCAGAAACACCTGTTGATACCTGTACTCTATCCATGGCCTGCGGGGGATACGCAAGGTGCGGATCGTTACGACTGCAGAATTGCAAACTCAATCAAGGCAGCCGCTCAAACACTGGATTGCGCACCTTCAGACATCATCTACAAACGCACCTAACGCTTCTTTAATGCCCTTGCGTTAGACAAGGGACTGACAGGTTCGAGTACTGGACAGCCGCATGATTCCTATCGGCGCTGACCGGATGTGTGGAGAGCGTCGTGGATATTGCAACAGCTGTAGGACTCGTTGCCGGGTTCGGCACATTGATCGCCCTCGTCATGATCGACGGTGGCAACTTCGCCCAGTACTGGGACAAGCATGCGGCCATTGTGATCTTCGGCGGCTCCATCGCTGTCACCATGATCCGTTTCCCCTTCTCCTCCATCGCGCATGGCGTACCGATGGGCATGAAATTCGTATTCCAGATGCGCAAGATGTATCCGCGCGATCTGATCGAGGAAATCACCCGCGTTGCCGAGGTTGTTCGCAAATCCGGCCCCATCGCGCTGGAGAACGTGCAGGTCGAGGATACGTTTCTTGCCCAGGGCCTGCGCTACATTGCTGACGGCTATGATGCAGAATTCATCCGGAGCGCGATGGAGCGTGACCGGGACATGTTCCTGACCCATGTTGACGAGGGACAGAAAATCTACCGCTCCGTCGGCGATTGCGCACCCGCCTGGGGCATGATCGGCACGCTGATCGGCATGGTCAACATGTTCGCCAATATGGAAGACCCGTCCAAGCTTGGCCCGTTCATGGCCGTCGCACTGCTCGCAACGCTTTATGGCGCTCTTGTCGGCAACCTGATCTGCCTGCCCATCGCTGACAAACTGCACCTGAAGCTCGATGAGGAAGAAATCTCGCGCACGCTGATCATCGATGGCATCCTGCAGATCCGCGAAGCCAAGAGCCCCACCATCGTGCGCGAAATGCTGCTCGCTTACCTGCCTGAACACCAGCGTTCTGAAATGGCCGAGGCAGGCGCATAATGGCTCGCAAAAAGGGACATGCGGGCGGTCACGGTTGGTTCGTGACCTTTGCCGACCTGATGGCACTGCTGATGAGCTTTTTCGTCATGCTTGTCGCCATGTCGTCGCAGAACAAGGAAAAGATGCAGATCGTCGCGGGTTCGATGCGCGAGGCGTTCGGCACCCAGAAAGACAACAAGCTCGATGGCATCGTCGAGCAGAACGGCATTCCCTTCAAGCCGAAATTGCGGAACGTGCAGAATCTGCCGCCTGAATACGGTTCTGATTTCACCGCTCCGTCAACATTCGACAACCGTATCGACGGGCTCAGTGTGGCCAGAGCGGATCGTAAATTCGCGCTTGCTGCCGCCTCGCTCAGGCAAGCCTTGCAGGAAAATCCCGAGATCGCGGAAATCTCCAAAAATATCATGATCGAGGAGACCAAGGATGGGCTCGATATCCAGATCGTTGATCAGGACGGCCGGTCGATGTTCGCAGAAACCTCGAAATATCCCTATGAGCGGACACGCAAGCTGCTGGAAACGCTGGCACCGCAGCTGCGCAAGATGTCGAATCGCGTCCGGGTGACGGGCCACACTTCGTCAGCGCGCTCGTCAGCACGGCCCGGTGCTTTGGCCTGGGAATTGTCCACGGGCCGCGCCCTCGCCGTGCGGGACATCCTGGCCGCATCGGGCGTCCCCGATGACCGATTCTTTGCTGTGCTTGGCAAGGCTGATACCGACCCGCTGTTTCCCGATGATCCAGCCATGGCTGCCAATCGCCGCATCTCGATCCTGGTCATGCGCGAGGCCCCGCTGATGCCGATCGGGTCCAAACCGTAGAAGTTTGCTGAAAACGGCCTTGCAATGCTTCTCTTTACCCCCTTCCAAAAAGGCTTGTTGCATCAGCATTGTGCGTCCTTCGAGGCTCGCTATGCTCGCACCTCTGGATGAGGAGGTCTGCGTTTGGCATCGGCGAACGCGCTGGTGCAATTCCCAGCATTCCTCATCCAGAGGTGCGAGCGAGCCTCGAAGGACGCACAATGCTGATGCAACAAGCAGAACGTTCTCAGTCACTCAGCACAATCGAC
>JANNRX010000338.1:0-1522 GCA_031401875.1 Hyphomicrobiales bacterium
TAATATTCCTCGCCCAGATATTCGCCAGCGGGCTGCATGTTGACGAGCAGCGGCACGTCATAGCCATGCTTCTCCCAATCGTCATTGTCGAGCTTCACGCCGATATGCCGGGCGATGGCATTCAAATGCACCGGCGCATTGGTGGAACCACCGATGGCGGAATTGACGACAATGGCGTTCTCGAAGGCGGCGCGGGTCAAGATCTTGGAAGGTACGAGATTTTCCCAGACCATCTCGACGATACGCTTGCCAGTCAGATAGGCCATTTCGTAGCGATCACGGTAAGGCGCAGGAATGGCGGCGCAGCCGGGCAAGCTCATGCCCAAAGCCTCGGCGAGGCTGTTCATGGTGGAGGCCGTTCCCATGGTGTTGCAATGGCCGGCCGAGGGTGCGGACGAACCTACAAGAGCCACAAATTGTTTGTAGTCAATCTCGCCAGCCGCCATCATCTGGCGGGCCTTCCAGACAATGGTACCTGAACCCGTACGCTCGCCATTGTGCCAGCCGTTGAGCATGGGCCCGCCTGACAGCGCGATGGCGGGAATATCAACGGTGGCTGCTGCCATGATCTGTGCGGGGGTGGTCTTGTCGCAGCCCGTAGTCAGCACCACGGCATCCAGCGGATAGCCGTAAAGAATTTCGACGAGGCTGAGATATTGCAGGTTGCGGTCGAGCGAAGCCGTTGGCCGCTTGCAGGTCTCCTGAATGGGATGGATCGGAAACTCGAAGGGCACACCGCCCATCTCGCGGATGCCATCCCGGATGCGGCTGGCAAGCTCGATGTGATGGCGGTTGCAGGGCGCGATATCCGAGCCGGTCTGCGCGATGCCGATGATCGGCCGACCCGATTGCAGTTCATCCAGCGACAGGCCGAAATTCATGGTGCGCTCCAGGTAGAGCGCTGTCATGTCGGCATTGCCGGGATTATCAAACCAGGCGCGCGAACGCAGGCGATCAATCTGGGCTTTGGTTGGCTTTTTAGCCATTGTCTCTCTCCCTCAGTCTAGAGCCTATCTTGTCCGGGAATCAGCCACGGCAAGCAAGATCTTTCCATCGATTCTAACGACTGCGGCGACAGGTTCAAAGCGCGTTGGTGGAATGGCCGCCATCAACCGTGATAATTGATCCCGTCATATAGCGGGATTGGCCGAGCGCCAGCAGGCGGAAGGGCGCATCCAGGTCTTCAAGCTGGCCGACGCGACGCATGGGAATACGCTTCACCACTTTCTCGCCTGCTTCGCTCTGGAAGAAGTCAGCGTTGATCTCTGTCTGGACATAGCCCGGAGCCAGGGCGTTGATCCTGATGCCGTAGCGTGCCCATTCGATCGCCAGCGCCTTTGTCATCTGCACAACACCGGCTTTCGAGATGGCGTAGGGCGCGAGGTTGCTGGCAACGCGCAGGCCGAGGATCGAGGCGATGTTGACGATATCGCCTGACTGCTGCTGTTTCATGATGCGGGCAGCTTCCGTGGCACAGGACCAGACACCGCGCAGGTTCACGGCCAGAATGCGGTCAAAATCT
>JANNRX010000339.1:0-3226 GCA_031401875.1 Hyphomicrobiales bacterium
CGTATGGCTCTCGGCCACGCCGTAGACCACCTCGCCCTTGGCATTGTGGATCATCAGACCATCATAGAGATCGCGCATCAGATGCGCCTCGGAGACGACAGAGGTCTTTTGCACATCGAGCGTTTCAGGATCCCCGTCATTGCCGCGATGGAAGGTCACTTGTGCATAGGCTGCGGAAGACAGGATGGTTGTGGCAAGAACGGCGGTACGGAGCAGGCTTTTTGAATGGAACATGGCTGGCTCTCCCTTGAGTGGCGGCACAGGAAAAACGGCTTGCCGCGATGATATCCGATCTAAGCGCGAAAGCGCTGCAACTGCAATTGGAGAAACGGCAGGAGATGTTGTAGCTATGGGAACCTTAGGGTGTGTGCGTCCTTCGAGGCTCCTTCGCTCCGCTTCGTCGCACCTCAGGATGAGATAGTCGAGATTCGCAAAATGCAGCATTCCTCATCCTGAGGTGCGAGCGTAGCGAGCCTCGAAGGACGTACAAGGGTTATGCAGCGGCCTCACACAGGTCAACAGTTCCAGGATAACGCATGTCAGATAGAACCCCTTCAACGATGAGCCCCCTCGGCCCCATCGTCTCCTCCGGCCATCTGGCTTCCGGAGCCATGCCCGCGCTTTCCGAGTTCGAGTTTGGCGTGACCATGCTCAACCATGCGTTCCACCGCTGGATGGTGCGCTGCATGGCGGCGGCGGGCGTGCCGGATCTCTCGCCTTTCGATGTGCTGGTGCTGCATAATGTCAACCATCGCGGTAAGCCAAAACGCCTTGCTGATATCTGCCTGGTGCTGAATGTCGAGGATACGCATCTGGTCAATTACGCGCTCAAGAAGCTTGAAAAACTGAAGCTTCTCAAAGGCGGCAAGGCCGGCAAGGAGAAGATCGTCACCATCACGCCTGCGGGACAGGCGGCCTGCGAGAAATACCGCGAGGTACGCGAGGCGCTGCTGGTGCAATCGGTTGTGGGAACCGGGATCGATACCAAACGTCTCTCGGCCTTTGCCGCTGAACTGCGCATACTCTCCGGCCATTATGATCAGGCAGCGCGCGCTGCTGCAAGTTTATGAAATCACATCAGATTTACTCATCAGATAGGAGAAAACCATGCCGTCTCTTTGGGGTACAATGCTCATTATCGCTGCTCTCGCGATTGTCGCGGTTCTGCTGATCTCCATGCGGAAGCCGGATCGCTTCCTCATTGCGCGGAAAATCCGCATCAACGCGCCGCGGGAAAAGGTATTTCCGCTCATCAACACTATCCAGCGCTGGACAGAGTGGTCACCGTGGCAGACCAAAGACCCCGCCATACAACAAACTTTGGGGCCAATAACCGAGGGCATCGGCGCCTATCAGGAGTGGAAAGGAAACAACAAGGTTGGAGAAGGCAGGATGGAGATCGTTGAATCTGCCGCGCCATCGCGGATCGTTTACAGGCTGGATTTCCTGCGCCCCATGAAAGCGCAGAATCGCGCCGTCTTCACCTTGACCGACACTGGCGGAGCGACCGAAGTAATATGGGAAATGGACGGCCCGAGCCCATTGCTGTCGAAGATCATGGACACACTCATGAACATGGACAAGATGATCGGACGAGATTTTGAAAATGGCCTCGCAAACCTGAAGAAATTGAGTGAAGGATAATCCCATGACACCCGTCCGTTTCGGCAAAACCGGCATGAAGGTTTCGCCACTCTGCTTTGGCACGATGACCTATGGCGACCCCAAGTGGCGGGAGTGGGTATTGCCCGAAGCGGAATCAATGCCCTTCTACAAGAAGGCCTATGAGGCCGGCATCACCTTCTGGGATACGGCGGACATGTATTCGCTCGGCGTTTCCGAAAGCATCACGGGCAAGGCCATCAAGCAATTCGCGGCGCGGCGCGACGAGATTGTGCTGGCATCCAAGGTCTACAACCCCATGGGCCCAGGCATGAACCAGCGCGGCCTGTCGCGCAAGCACATCATGGAAGCGGTGGACGCCTCATTGAAGCGTCTGGGCACCGATTACATCGATCTCTACATCATCCACCGCTTCGATTATCACACGCCGCTTGAAGAGCAGGTGGAGGCCTTGAATGATGTGGTCCGCGCAGGCAAGTCGCTCTATCTCGGCGCATCCTCGATGTGGGCCTGGCAGTTCATGCAGATGATCAGCCTGCAGCGCCAGCATGGCTATGCTGAATTTGTCTCTATGCAGAATTTCTACAACCTCATCTACCGCGAGGAAGAGCGAGAGATGATGCCGCTGTGTGCGGCAGAAGGCAAAGCAGTGACGCCTTGGTCGCCGCTGGCGCGGGGTTATCTCGCAAGCTCGGGCATCGGTGCAAAAACCACCAACGAGACCACCGTGCGCGGGCGGACAGACAGCTTCGCCAGCGCCTTACAGCTGGGCTCAAAGCAGGATGAAGCCATCCGCGCAAGGGTCATCAAGGAGGCCGCGAGACTGGGCGTGAAGCCCGCCGTTCTCGCGCTCGCCTGGGTTCTGTCCAAGCCCTTTGTCACATCACCCATTGTGGGAGCGTCCAAACCGCATCATCTCGATGATGCCATCGCCGCGCTATCGCTCAAACTGGACGAGCGCACCATCAAGCGGCTGGAAGAGCCCTATCGGCCAAGAGGCATTGTCGGCTTCTCGTAAGCAACACCCCGATTGGGATCGTTGCATAACCGTTGTGCGTCCTTCGAGGCTCCTACGCTGCGCTGCGTCGCACCTCAGGATGAGACGCGTTGAGCTTTGCAAAACGCTGTTTTACTCATCCTGTGGTGCGAGCATAGCGAGCCTCGAAGGACGCTCAACGCTTTTGCAATGATCCCCCTATGGGAAGCCTGTCGTGTTCGAACACTGGTTCCACTTATTCGCGACATGCACTGGCCCAGAGCCTCTGCGCCTCGGTTTCGACGGCCCCCGGACGGACGGCGCGGATGACCGAGAGTGCTGCGCCCGGCTCCTCGCCGCGCTCGGTGAGCAGCCGCAGCGCGATCATGCCTGAGCGTCCAAGCCCGCCCCGGCAATGCAGGAGAACGCCCTCGCTCCGATCCAGCGCCGCGTGCAGGGACGTGGCGATTGCGGGCCAACGCCCAGAACCGGCCGCGTCAGGCACACCGTAATCGACAACCGGAAAATGCCGCCAGCCAATGCCGACCGCATGGAGCATCGCTGGCAGGTCGGCCGCACCGAGAGACGCCATCTCGGATGTTTCCGTCATTGAGACCACGGCGGTGG
>JANNRX010000340.1:0-1936 GCA_031401875.1 Hyphomicrobiales bacterium
ATAGCCGCGAACCTGATAGCGTGGCCTGTCATCAATACCGACAATCGAGATCTCGCGGCGTGCTGCTTGCTGGGATATCGCGCTGGAGAGACGCGATGTCAGATTTTCCGGTGCGCCATCCAGCGAGACAAGAGCGACCGGAACACCCGGAGCCCGCGCACGCGGTGCAGCGTTCGCATCAAAACTGTTTGCGGTTTCGTTGCAGCCCGCAAGCATGAGCGCCGCGCTCAAAAGCACAGAGCCTGCAAGCAGTTTTCTTCGGGAAAGATCAGAACGCATCATTCGCTTGTAGCCTCAGCGGATCACAAGGTCCAGATCAGGAATATTGATTGGTTCAGGCCCGGTCGGGGTGATGATCGAACTGCGCCCCAGACACATTGCCGTTTCGGTGGACGAATCCATCAGGATCATATGGGCAAACATCACCATGCCTGGTTGCAGCACCGCAGGGTTATCCTCATAGAACATCGGCCAGTCCATCCATGACGGGGTAAATTTTGCACCCAGCGAATAGCCACAGGCATTCAACCTGTGGTTCGAAAGGCCATGTTCCTTGAAAATACGCGCATGGGCAGCAAAGACATTGCCCGCTGTCCTGCCCGGTCGGAACTCATCCTCACAGGCAAGCAGTGCCTGCTTTGCCGCCGCATGATAGGTAAGATGCAGCGGATGCGGTTTGCCCACCACATGGGTTCGCATCGCAGCCGCATGGTAATGACGATAGACTCCCGCAAATTCGAGCGTGATCTGGTCATTGGTCGAAAGCTTTCGCCGCCCTGCCTTGTAGCGACAGAGCAAGGCATCGCGCCCGGAACCGATGATGAATTCATTGGCAGGGTAATCGCCTCCGCCTGCAAAGATTGCGCCCTGCTGAAGAGCAAGAATCTTGCTCTCATCAACACCAGGACCGATGGCATCGATGGCCACGCGGTCCGCCTTGTCACACAGACGACCGGCCTCGCGCACGTAGGCGAGTTCTTCGGCGGATTTCACCACGCGCAGGTTGCTGACAATGGCCGATGCATCAACCAGCAGAGCAAAACCGCTGAAAGCCGCTTCCAGCTTGCGGCCATTGCTGTGGACAAGGCCATAGCTTTCGAATTCTGCACCGATCCGCTTGCCCGCAAGGCCAAACTCACGCGCGATCACGCGCAAATCGAGTGCTGGATTGGCTTCTGCGTGATCCTTCCAGACACGGATATCATCGAGATTCGAGGTATGCTGCGCCTGTCTGAGATCCGCCGAACGCGTCAACAACGCCATGCGACCGTCGGCCTTGACCAAGAGACACTGAAAGAAACAGAACCCGAAACTGTCAAACCCGGTCAGCCAGTACATGCTCTCCTGCTGAAACAGAAAGACAGCATCGAGGCGTTCCCGCGCCATCGCTGTTAACAGCGCCTTTTTGCGCCGGGCAAATTCAGTCTCCGAAAAATGCAATGCCATTCCCGCCAATCCTGTCAGCATGCAGCGGCATACTATGCCAAGAACGTGCTTGCATACGCAAGCAATTGCACACACTCTCTTGGTCGAAACACTGATTTGCACCCCGTTCAGGAGCGCTTCCATGCCGATAATCACGGGTTCCATGATCGCAGCAAGCGTCTTCGCATTGTTCGTCATTGTTGTGCTGATGGCGGGCATCCGGCAGGTGCCTCAGGGGTATCACTACACGGTGGAGCGGTTCAGGAAGTACAACCGCACGCTCCTGCCAGGCCTCGGGCTTGTCATCCCGTTCATCGAGACCATCGGTCACAAGGTCAACGTGATGGAGCAGGTTTTCGACGTGCCGACCCAGGAGGTAATCACCAGGGACAATGCTGCCGTCACGGTCGATGGCGTCGTTTTCTTTAAAATTCTGGATGCGCCACGCCCTTCTTATTAAGTGTATAAACACCAGCAGGCGCAGAGTAACCACGTGAATAAAAACAAAACC
>JANNRX010000341.1:0-2794 GCA_031401875.1 Hyphomicrobiales bacterium
CCCTCCAGCAGCTGTCCGCAGAATTTCAAGTGTCGACGTTGGCGATGAAATTCAGAGTAAAGAATTTGGGGTATTCGGTGCAATGAGTGAAATGATCCGGAAGGGAGTTAGATACGCACCCATCGTTCGCACTCGCGATGCAGAGCTGCGTGGGTTTAGAGAGCTCCCTTCCGTCGTTCTTGATTCGCTTCTACCGGTATTTGAGCTAACGAGGTCACGGCGCGCGAAATCGAATCCGTCTGGGGCTGTTTCAAAGTGTGTTGCTGCTGTCAGTGAAATCATGGGTGACAGGCCGTTTGTGGCGGATGTCACTTCGCTCGACTCCCAGGCTAACGGGGAGGTCGCGTCATTGTTGGATCCTTCGGATGCCTTTCAGAATTGGGTTAACTTCGCACTAAATCAACTCCCACAAAATGCGATCCCTGTTGTCCATCTGACGGATCCATTTGATGCATCAGAGTTTACAGCGCAGATCTCGGAGCTTGCGAAGAAGTGTGGCGCAGTGGCAATGCGAATTCCAACTTCCTACGGCGAGGCAAGTGCTGCGTTAGAGGCCGCGCGTAGAGTTTTGCCAAAGAGTGGTGGGTTTGTTTGTATCGTTGATGCTGGCTTTGTGAAGCCGAGCGCGGCATTTGGAGCAACCAGCGCAGTGGTCGGCCTGTCCAGGCTCGTCTCCCAGTACGACCCCCTTTGCTTAGTACCAGCTTGCAGCTCCTTTCCTGGGAGCGTTGTCGCGACGGAGTACGGCTCTGATGAAGAGGGTCAATTTGAACTAACCGAAGTTTCAATTAGTAGCGCCGTGAAATCTTCGGTTCAGGCTCGTCTAATACTTCATGGAGATTACGCAGCGGTTCACCCGCTCGATTTCCAGGGAACAGTTACTGCTTGGGTGCCAAGAGTCGATGTTCCTCTCGATAGCTCAATCTACTACCACCGACTTAGGCGTCATCTCGGCGGTTACGTTTTGGCAGCAAAGCGCGCCCTTGCAGATGAAAGATTTGTTTCTATGGATTGTTGGGGAATCGAGAGCGTCCGCAAGGCGGCGGAGGGAAGTCCTCCGGGGAAGAACCCTGCGCATTGGATTGCTGTCCGAGTTAACATCCATATCAATAGGCAGGTGGCTCGGCTGTCTAAAGCTTGATCCGATCCTCGATGGTTAGCATTTTAAGGTCATCCAGCGTCGGTGTTTTTCCAAGTTCAGCAATGAACCCCTGGTGGCGGTTCGCGAGTGTCTTTCTTATCGAAGATATCGCGAGAGAATGAAGCGTTGATCTCTCAAAGTTCTTGGTGAGAATTTTCCGAGCTGTTTCATTGTCAAAATCGAAAGGGAGTGGGCCGGTTTGCCGCGCAAGACGTCTCAGTGTCGACGCAGTTAGCCATCTGCACGATGATAGCGGCTCAAGATGCTCCTTCTTGCGTGATTTCCTAATTAAACGTATGTCAGCGACGTCAACTTCGATAATTCCGATCGACGTTGGAGCTAAAACACGAATTTTTGGAAGGAAGCGAGAGGTTGTCGCGACGTAGACTTCGTTAAACATTGCTTTGTAGTCAGTCAACTGGCAAACAAGTTTTTCAAGGTTGTCGCGAGGTCCCTTAATCTCCACCGCTAAGATGCTCTTATCGCTACAAACTGCCAAGTCCGCACGCCTGCTTCCGTCGAGAAATCTAAGCTCTGAGGCCAGAAGGTCGTCAAAGCCTAGCTGCGGAATCAGCCAAGCCATGAGCCTAACCTTCATATCGTCTGCAGATAGGTCCATGGCGCGACTTTGGTCGAGTAGTTGAACGGGGTGACTAATTGTACGGTCGTTTTGTTCTTCGCGCGTAGAAAGCTGTCGCGGATTTTTGTAAGAATCTCCTGACATTTGTGTGCCGTCTGACTTTGCCTACCGTTGCCTTCGTGAGCTTTTAGTCGGTGGCCGTCGCGTCAGGTACTTAATTCGTTGACTTGAGCTGTCAAGTCGGCTCCGGCTGTGGTTCTTTGCCGGAGAGAATGGAGCAAGCGGGTGGCCACTTCGATTTTAATTTGCTGCGCCTGCGAAGATGTCCGCGAAGCATTCCAGCCTGCCCCCCGTTCGGCGTCCCCCCGCTTTTTCGTAGCGGGGTGCTTTTTAGTCCGGGGTTACCGGCACCGGGCGGGCTGAGATTGCGTCGCCGGAAGTGGTCACCAGTCCTGATTCACACATGGCCTGACAACATCCATCTCTTTGGTGGACGACTCACCCGGACCATGGACCCCTACAAACTCGCAATCCTCATGGTCGGCCTGGCCTTGCTAGGCGCCGCCTGGATCCCCCACCTGGTCAAGCGCAACCCGCTGACCCTGCCGATCCTCTACGTGGCCCTGGGGGCGGTGCTGTACACGCTGCCCCTGCCGCTACCGCGCGCCAACCCGGTGCGTTTCTCGGAAATCACCGAGCGCCTGACCGAGATCACCGTGCTGGTGGCCCTGGTGGGCGTGGGCCTGCGCATCGACACCCGCTTCAGCTGGCGCGGTTGGTCGCTCACGTGGCGGCTGCTGGGCATCACCATGCCGCTGACCATCCTGGCCGGCGTTTGGCTGGGCTATTTTTGGATGGGCTATGGCCTGGCCACGGCCATGCTGCTGGGCGCGGTGCTGGCGCCCACCGATCCGGTGCTGGCCGGGGACGTGCAGGTGGGCGCGCCCGGCGAGGGCGGCGAGGACCCCGTGCGCTTCGCCCTGACGTCGGAAGGCGGGCTCAACGACGGCCTGGCCTTTCCCTTCATGTGGTTGGCGGTGGCCCTGGCGCTGGCCGCCGGCGGCGAGCCGATG
>JANNRX010000342.1:0-5634 GCA_031401875.1 Hyphomicrobiales bacterium
CGTTCGACCTCCCTCCTCGAGACACCAGCAGGCCCGACCCTTTCGACAGTCTCAAGGATAGCAAGCCTTGAACGGCTACCTGCTTGATACCAACGTTCTCTCGGAAACCGCGAGAGCAAATCCCGATCCAAGGGTAGCGAGTTTTGTCTCGCAGCGTGATGATCTCTGGATATGCACTGTCTCGATCCAGGAACTTGTCTTCGGCGCTGAACAATTGCCGGACGGAAGCAAGAAGCATGCGCTGGCATTCTGGATTTCGAACCTCGCCGGGCTCTTCGGCGGTCGGGTCCTTCACTTGGACTGGCAAGCCGCCGCACTGGCCGGTCGCTTCAAGAGCCTTGCAAAAAAGGCAGGCCTTAACGGCGTCGACCTGGATGCATCGATTGCGGGGATCGCATCCAGCAACGAACTATTGCTGGCGACGAGGAACACACGCGATTTCGAACCGATGCAGATTGGACTGTTCAATCCCTGGCTCGATGATCCGCCATTGGGCCCTGGCGGATCAAACACAAGTAATTGACCAGGGGTTACGATGAAAATTACGCAATTACGGCAATCACGATTGTACAACCCATATCATTTCAGCCTCAGTTCGGGTCTGCGCATTTCACAGTGACTGTGTCACCAAGTTGGCGCTCTCAAAACCCTTAAAACTGCAAACGTCCGCCGAACAAAAAGATATTCGACGAGATGCTGTTGCCTGCCTGGCTGGAGATGGTGCGCGCATTGATGTAGCTTCCGCGCAGCACGGCATTGGGCGTCAGGCTGTAATCGAAGCCTACCGAGCTGCGCACGGTATCTTCGCGCCGGTTGATGCCGCTGAAATCAGAGCGGGCGAAATTAGTGCCTGCCGTGAGGTTGAGGTTCCGCAGCAATGCATGGCTGATCTCGGCCGTGATGCGCCGTGTGATCGCCCCGGTTGATCCGGCCTGCGTGGTTTCCTCGAATTCTGTCGCGCCGCGCAGCCGAATGGTGGTGAGCGGCGAGACTGACCAGGCAAGCGTGCCTTCAGCCACCGGACCCTTGAGGTCTCTCAGTCGCTGGTCGCTGGCGCGGCGGATGCCGTAACCGGCAAGCACTTCACCTGTCAGAGTGCGTGTGATTTCAAAACTGGTGCCGCCACGGACCTGCAATCCATCCGAATCACGGCGGAAGCCGGCATTATCAACGGCTTCATCGCGTCTGCGCGTATCCACCAGGGCTTCGGTGAACGGCACAAATCCCGGAGTGATCTCATAGGCCGTCCGTAATCTCAGCCCGTACTGGGTAAAATTACGGTCCTGTTGTGTGAGGATTCCGCCTCCGGCCAGGGTTGTGTCCGAGAAAGTCGAGCGATCAACCGTGGCGCGCGCGGAAACGGCAAGTCTGTTGAAGCGCTGCGTCACGCCCGCCGTCGCCCCGCTCTGGAACGTCAGCGGCCTCTCCTGGGTGCCACCGACAAGATTGACAGTACCAGGCGTTTCCGTATCGATTCGTCCCCTGAGTTCGAAATCAAACGCGGTATCTCTGGTATAATCGAGCCTGAGGCCAATGCGGCCCTGCGCATCCGGTCTGTCCGCGCCTTCCACACCGAAGAATTTGCTGTAGCCGCCGCGCAGATCGACAGTCACCTCGTTGCTGGGAAGATCACTGCGTGCAATCAGCGAGGCTTCGGTTCTGGCGAAGACCGCGCCCTTCTTGCGCTGGCCGCTGTTGACGCTTTCAGGGTTGGAATCATAGCCGATGGAGGCGTCAAGGGTGGGGAAAACCAGCGCTGGCCCGAGCCGTAATCCGATCGGATCATAGGGATTGGCCTGCGACGCCGTGCGACGGATCGGGGGGAGTACTGCCGGAAGCCCCTGATTGACCAGTTGATCACCCGCAGGCAGTGGTACAGCGGTATTCACCGGTCTTTCAAGCGAGCGGAAGTTCTGCTGCCGAGGGCGTCTTGGTGGCGTTGCTACCGGATCTGGTGCGATCACGGGCTGAATACCGATGGATTGCAATCCGGCGGCCCGTGCTGCCGCAGGCGAATCATCGGTGGAAGCAGGGGTTGTCGTCCGGATGCGCGGACGGGAGGCCCGGCGCTGCAAGGCCGACGCTGTCGTGGCGCGTTGCGTGGGAGGTCTCACAGCATTGCGCGCGGCCTCGGATGCCGTGCGTCCAACTCTCTGAAGCGGGTCATCATCAACAGCTCCGCGCAGGACCGATTGGCCATGGGCCGCCGTCGCCGCGAGAGAAATTCCCGCAAGCAGCAGCGCCGCCATTATCCTTGTCGATCGGGAATTCACGCCCGTCACCTGCCCAGTACGCCTCATCGAGACCGCTTCAAGCCTTTCTCAGGCCTTACAGAGTGGTAAATGCTTATGGTTAACGGAGGGTTAGGCTCCGCTCGCTAGGCGTGCTCTGCCGTGCCTTCGATCCAATTGAATCCGCCACAGGTACTTGCCCTGAGCCGCCATTTATGCTTTTAGCCCTGTAACGAATGGATCAGACGCGCTGCAAGGCGCGTTTTTTATTCGAACATCATCAAGAATTACCAGATCAAGAGCGTCGTCATGAAGATCCGCAACTCACTCAAATCACTGATGAAGCGCCACCGCGATAACCAGCTTGTGCGTCGCAAGGGCCGTGTTTTCATCATCAACAAGACCCAGAAGCGCTTCAAGGCGCGTCAGGGCTGATTGCCTCACGCAACAGGATCACTTTTTCTGTGAGCCTTTGACGTCACGCGGATTGAGCGCTAACCTCGCTTGATGCGTGTGATTTTTTTTGGCCTGATGGTTGGAACAGCTGTGCTTTGGGGCGCTGGTGCCGGGGCTCAGCAGCCGCGCAATGCACCTCCCCAGTTGCGCAATGCGCCGGAACCCGAGCGCAAGCTTCCCGATCCCCGTCATCAGTCGCGAACCGATCAATTGTTCGAGCGCCTTTCTGCTGCGCGTGACGAAGCGGAAGCCTCATCTCTCGCTGACCAGATTGAGCGGATCTGGCGGCGTTCCGGCAGCGATACCATTGATCTTCTCATGGAGCGCGCCCGCGAGGCAGCCGTGGCCAAGGACGGCGTTCTGGCACTTGATATCCTTGATTCTGTGCTCGCCCTCAAACCGGACTGGGCCGAGGCCTACAGTCGCCGTGCCAATGTCCTGTTTCAGCAGCAGGATTTTGATGGCGCCATGCGTGATCTTCGGCAGACCTTGCAGCTTGAACCCCGCCACTTTCAGGCGTTGGCAGGCATCGGTCTGATTTTTCAGCAGGGTGGCAACAAGAAACAGGCGCTTGCGGCCTTTCGGGAAGCATTGAAAATCAATCCCCACATCAAGGGCATCAAGCAGACAGCGGATAAATTATCGGTCGAGAACGACGGACAGAACATCTGAACGGCACGATTCCAGCCGCTCAGGAGAGGGGCATGTCATGCATAAGATCATCGCGAATCTGCGCATCCTGTTGTTGTTTGCAGCCGCGATTGGACTCTGGCTGGCGTCCAGCCACTCTTCCTCACAGGCTCGCGGTGGCGGGAATGAGGTGGATGTCGAGCTGGTTCTGGCCGTTGATATTTCCTATTCCATGGATCTGGAAGAACAGAGGCTGCAACGGGATGGCTATATCAAGGCCTTGACGTCACCGGATGTGCTTCAGGCCATCCGCGCAGGTCAGATCGGCAAGATCGCGGTGACCTATTTCGAATGGGCCGGAGCCGATGTGCAGCGCCTTGTGGTTCCCTGGCAAATCATCGATGGCCCGGAAACGGCAGATGCCTTTGTGGCCAAGCTGGCGGCTGCCCCGATCTCGCGCTGGTACCGGACATCGATTTCAGGAGCGATCCTGTTCGGGCAACAGCTTTTTGAAAACAACGGCTATGATTCCGTCAGGCGCGTCATTGATATCTCCGGTGACGGCGCCAACAACCAGGGCGCGGCGGTAACGCTGGTCCGCGACAGGGCGCTGCAAGCAGGCATCGTCATCAACGGATTGCCGATCATGATCAACAACGGTCGCCGCTCGGTTTTTGATATGGACAACCTCGATGATTATTATTCCGATTGTGTCATCGGTGGGCCTGGCGCGTTCATGATCGCCATCACGGAGCGGGACCAGTTTGTGCAGGCGACGCGCACCAAGATTCTCCGTGAAATCGCATCACTTCCCTCCCGCCATATTCCAGCCGATGTGCAGGTCATTCCGGCCAACAGTGAAAACGAGAACCGCCGAAAGGCTGAATGCGGCATTGGCGAGCGTCAATGGCAGGAGCGCTATCGCAATTGACGCCATGGGAATGCAGCGAGGGCCTTCATCAACACCAGTCGCAGGATCCGGTACGGTCTGAGGCATTGCTCCTCTTTCTGACGGGACGCATCAAGTCCTGAAAGGAGTTGCAGGCAAAGGTGATTTTCCGCAAGATGACCTCATGCGCGACGATGACGACAAGCCGAAGAAAAAGATCACCCACGAGATCGGGCAGGATCTGTCGCTGCTTTCCGTCTTTGAGCTGAACGAGCGGATAGAGTTGCTGAAAGCCGAGATTGTGCGTCTCGAAACCGCTCGCTCAGCCAAGGATTCCGCCAAGAGCGCAGCAGATTCTTTCTTCAAGCTGTAGAATTACGCCGCGTATTCGACGCCTGTGAAATAAAGCCCCCAGGCCGGGGCTTGCTGGCCGCTGCGCTGGCGGTCCTTGGCTTCGAGAGCGGCCTGAAGTTCATCGGCTGTCCATTTGCCCGAGCCGCACATCTCCAGTGACCCCACCATACGCCGCACCTGATGGTGAAGAAATGAGCGTGCCGATACCCTGATTTCGATGATCTCGCCGCGGCGCGTGACATGCAGCCGCTCCAGAGTTTTCACCGGGCTATGCGACTGGCAGCCAGCAGCACGGAAGGTGGTGAAATCATGGAGGCCGAGCAGGCGCTGTGCGCTTTCCTGCATGGCATCAGCGTCAAGCGGGCGGGGCACATGCCAGGCGCGGCGGAACTCCAGCGGCGAAGGCTGCCGACGGTTGATGATGCGGTAAAGATAATGCCGCTTGCGCGCGCCGAGCCGTGCGTTGAAGCTGTCTGGCACGGGTTCAACCGCAATGATGCTGATCAGCTCATCCTTCTGCCTGAGCGCAGTGTTCAACCCGTCGCGCAGGCTGACGGGTTGCCAGTCCCGGCAGAGATCGACATGGGCGACTTGCGCCAGCGCATGCACGCCGGCATCGGTGCGCCCCGCGCACATCAGCCGCAGGCGCTCGCCGGTCATGCTTTCGATGGCGTTTTCCAGCGCCCATTGCACGGCATGGCCATTCTTCTGGGCCTGCCAGCCGACATAGGGCGTTCCGTCATACTCGATGGTGAATTTGAAGCGCGGCATCGGCTACAGAAGGCTCTTGCCGGGTGTCAGACCTGCACCGCGCAGGAACTCCGCTGCCGACACCGGCCCTTTGCCCGCCCGCTGCACCTCGATGAGCCGCAGAGCACCGGAGCCTGTCCCGATGGTGAGGGTGTCATCCAGCACGGTTCCCGGAACGTCGGACCCAAGACTACCAGATCCCGGAGCAAGCACGGAGCGCAGTACTTTCACCCGCGTTATGCCCTGGCCCCAGTCCGCCTCGAAGAACGCACCGGGAAAGGGCGAAAGGCCCCGGATCAGGTTGTGCAGTTCACGGGCGGGCTT
>JANNRX010000343.1:0-2215 GCA_031401875.1 Hyphomicrobiales bacterium
TGAATTTAGCGCAGCGTTCCAATTTCCTTGTCGCCTTCGACAAGAATACGGATCGTGCCGATCTTGCGGGCTGGCGTCAGACCTTCGGTCGATGGCGCAATCAGATCAGTGGAAACCTGTCCCATCGAGAGAGGCTGCACAGGTTCTTCGGGCGGCTTTGCCCTAGCTTCAGCATTCGGATCAACCTTGATCACAGGGACAGCCTGTATCACCGGGGGAGTAGCGGAAACGCTGCTGCTGTCGCGCGGATCACCTGACAGGTTGAGCATGAGAAAGGTGATGGCACTTGCCCCGATCAGGATGATCGCGATGGCCATCACCAATGGCAAGCGTCGACGGCTATTGGTCTGCATTGCCTCGTCCGCCGGGAGATCATCCTCGGCCGAAACTTGCGCACCAGAGACTTGACCAAGAGAGGATGGTCCCCCTGAGGGCGGGGGAGGCACCATAACCGGCTGCAATCGCAACCGGCTGTAATTCTGGGCAAGTTCCGTCGGTGGCAAATCGCGGCTCAGCACGCTTTGCAAATCGCGGAGAAACGGGTCTTTTGGCTGTGCGTCCGTAGTCATTGCGCTATTAGCATTGATTCTCGCTGTGTCGAAAATGTGGATATCATGGGCCTCGCTTTCGGCAAGGTCCTGTGTTAGCTGCTTCAAGGATCACGAGCCGCACCGGAACTTTTTGTCCAAATGTCTGATATCTTTCGCGAAGTTGATGAGGAAGTCCGTCGTTCACAGGCTGAAGCGCTGTGGGCAAAATACGGCACGCTGATCATCGTAGCCTGTGTCTTGCTGGTTCTCGGTGTTGCGGGCTATCGTTTTTTTGACTGGCAGCGCCAGAAAGCAGCTGCTGAAGCAGGCGCAAAGTTCGAGAACGCATTGCAATTGTTCCAGTCCGGCAAGGGCAGCGAAGGTGAGGCTGCTCTCGTCAAGGTCGCGTCCGAAGGCAGCGGTATCTATAAATCCCTGGCGCAGTTTCGCGTCGCTAGCGAGCTTGGCAAACGGGATGCTGCCGCCGCGATCAAGCAATTTGATCAGCTGGCGGAGGATCAGACGCTGGATAGCCTGATGCGTGATGTGGCCCGACTTCGGGCCGGAGCGCTGGCTGCTGACAGTCAACCGCTGGGCGAGGTGGAAAAACGCATGGCGCCACTTCTGTCCGCCACGAACGCATGGCGTCATCCGGCGCATGAAATTCTGGCAGCTTCTGCGATCAAGGCGAATGACCTAGAGAAGGCCCGCAAGTATCTCGATTCTATCATTCTTGATCGTGATGCGCCGGCCTCCATCAAATCCCGCGCCGAGCTTCTGATCGGCCTGACCCGTGGAGCCAAATGACCCTTTCGCTCGCGATTGTCGGTCGCCCCAACGTCGGCAAATCAACCCTTTTCAACCGGCTCGTCGGCAAGAAACTGGCGCTGGTTGATGACCGCCCCGGTGTGACTCGTGATCGGCGCGAAGGCGAAGCAAAGCTCGGTGATCTGCGCTTCACCATCATCGATACGGCGGGCCTCGAAGAAGCGGATGAGGGTGTTCTCTCGGAACGCATGCGCCAGCAGACGGAAACGGCAATCGATACCTGTGACGCCGTTCTCTTCGTTGTTGATGCGCGCGTGGGGCTGACGCCTTCCGATCAGCATTTCGCCCAGCTCACGCGGCGTTCCGGCAAACCCGTCATTCTTCTGGCCAACAAGGCCGAGAGCCGTGCCGTGATGGCCGGTATCGATGAAGCGTACATGCTTGGTCTGGGAGAGCCCATCGGCATTTCCGCCGAGCACGGCGAGGGCATGAGCGACCTGCGCGATGCTATCGTCCAGACCTTGCCATGGATCATCGAGGATGAGCCGGATGAAGATGCTCCTTTTCAAGACGGAGAGGGCATCGTCCGACCGCTGCGTATCGCTGTGCTCGGTCGTCCCAATGCCGGAAAGTCAACGCTGATCAACCGCATGCTGGGCGAAGAGCGCCTGCTGACCGGGCCTGAGGCGGGGATAACAAGGGACGCCATTGGCGTTGACTGGTCGTGGAAAGACCGCAAGGTGAAGCTCTTTGATACGGCAGGCCTGCGCAAGCGTGCCCGTATCGAGGACAAGCTGGAGAAACTTGCGGTTTCGGATGGTTTGCGCGCCGTGCGCTTTGCGGAAGTGGTCGTGCTGCTGCTGGATGCGACGATCCCGTTCGAAAAACAGGATCTGACACTGGCTGACCTGGTCGAG
>JANNRX010000344.1:0-1793 GCA_031401875.1 Hyphomicrobiales bacterium
GGCGGGTGGCACTGAGCTGGCCACGGCGTGTGATCTCGTCTATGTCGCGGAAGATGCCATTCTGGAAACCATTGCCGGTTTTCCCTTGCATCGCGGCATTCTCGCCATCGGTCGCAAGGGAGATATGCCGTCCGCACAAACGCTGATTGAGGGCCTGCCTGAACGCGCCCTTGTCGTGGTCGCCATCGGCATCGCCAATCATGACAATATGGGCGGTATTTTTCGCAACGCCGCCGCTTTCGGCGTGAACGCGCTGCTGCTAGACGAGCAATCCTGTGATCCACTCTATCGCAAGGCCATCCGCGTCTCCGTTGGAGCCAGTCTTGCCGTCCCCTTCGCACGACAAGAAAGCGGCGATACCATCGTCAGCCTGCTGCAGGAGGCAGGGTTTTGCACCCTCGCGCTCAGTCCCTCTGGAACGCTTGCCCTGAAAGACACAAGGCGTGAACCGCGCATGGCGCTTGTTCTGGGTGCCGAGGGGCCGGGTCTGCCGGAAGTCTTGATGCATCGGATGACCCGCATCAGGATCTCCATGGCGGGGTCCTTTGATTCCCTCAATGTCGCGACAACCAGCGGAATTGCCCTGCATCACTTTTTTACAACGTAAAAGCACCTTAAAAATTTTGTCTCAGTATTTATCGGAGTTGTTTCCGACACATCTTTGTTCTTTATTTCTAAAGGCCGAGATGCCTTTACGTAAGCAAAAATAACCCTGCAATCGACCACGGACAGGGGTGTCTTGCTGGAGTGGTTCGTATGCGTGAATGCAGTAAAAATCCGTTTTTGTGTCGCTCTATGCTATCGATTCTGGCATTTTTATTCTGTATTGAGCACACTCATGCGGGTGCATGGTTGCAAAACGAAGGCCGCACCCAGATCATTTTCTCCGGCGCATTGACCGAGGCCAGCCAGCGCTTTGACAGGAACAGCAATCCTCGCGCTTCCGGGCGCTTTTCGAAGAAAGAACTCCGGGCGTCAGGCGAACACGGCATTACCGACAGCGTGACCGCAATCGCCAGCATAACCGGGCAACACAGGACCATCAAGGAAACGCCAGAAAACATAAACGGTGCCAACGCTGCCTTTCTTGGCGGTGCCCGAGTCAGGCTCTGGACAAGTGACGCCACCATCCTGTCATTCCAGACAAATATCGAAGCCAATGGCGAGCAGCGCATCCGGGGGCGGTTCCGACGCCTTGATGCACCGGTGGAAGCCGATGCGCGTCTGCTTCTCGGTCACGGCTTCTCCATTGCCGGATTATCCAGCTTCGTCGATTTCCAGACGGCGTATCGCTGGCGCGGCGGCGGCAATGCAGCCGAAGCCCATTTTGATGCCACCCTGGGCGTTCGGCCGCTGCCGAAGTTTCTGCTTCTGTTGCAGTCTTTCAACACCATCGCGCTTCAGCAACAGACGCGGTTTAACCTGCCGCCCTCCCGCCAGCACAAATTGCAAGCCAGCATTGTCTATGACCTGACGTCGCAAGTGTCTCTGCAAATCGGTGCGTTTGCCAGTATTGCAGCGCGGGAAAGCCTGCGCGAACAGGGTTTCGTCACGGCGCTGTGGTGGAAATTCTAAAGGCACTACACCGCCAGAGCTCACTGCCTGAACATTGCGTGGTCATACTGCCGCGCCAACGATCCGCTCGGCGATCACCGGCCCGATGTCAGGGGCGGAGCCTCCAAGTCCATAGGCCGCGAGGATCGATTGTACCGCTGCATCGGCACCCGTCTCGCTCCGAGCATGCACAATGGCCAGCGCCTCACCCACCGCGACTCGTTGCCCGAGGCGAGCGA
>JANNRX010000345.1:0-1819 GCA_031401875.1 Hyphomicrobiales bacterium
CCAGCATGAAGGGTCGCCGAAGGCGGCGAAATCAGAGTGCAGAAGACACTTTATGCTGGATTCCCGATCTCATGATCCGGCTTACGCCGGACATGGTCGGGAATGACAAGCCGTAGGTGATTACCATCGATGTGCGGGGAAGACTCAGACGAGATCCAGAACCTTACAAAGCACTCACCTTCTTGCCCTCGGCAATCCTTGCAAGATCGCTCATCAGGCGGCGCGTCTCGCGCAGGCGCTTGCCTGGTTTCTCGTAATCCCCGATGAAGACCACACGCATATCGGGCCGTACCTTGGCAAAGGTTCCGCGCTCGGCCACGTAGCGCACGAGGCCCTCAGGCTTGGCAAAACGGTTGTCGCGGAAGGCAACGACGATGCCTTTGGGGCCTGCTTCCACCTTCTCGATATTGGCACGGCGGCAGAGGGTCTTGATCGCGACAATACCGAGGAGTTGCTCCACCTCAGGCGGTAATGCACCGAAACGGTCAATCATCTCGGCGGCGAAACCTTCAATGGCAGCATCATCTTCCAATGTGGACAGACGGCGGTAAAGCGCCATGCGCAGATCGAGATCCGCCACATAGTCCTCCGGGATGAGAACGGGCGTCCCGGTAACGATGGTCGGCGACCATTGCTCTTCCACCGGCTCCTCGATACCAGCCTTCAGGTTGGCGACGGCCTCTTCCAGCATCTGCTGGTAAAGTTCGTAGCCCACTTCCTTGACATGGCCGGATTGCTCATCACCCAGGAGATTGCCAGCGCCGCGAATATCCAGATCATGCGAGGCCAGCTGGAAGCCCGCGCCCAGGGTATCGAGCGATTGCAGCACCTTCAGCCGCTTCTCGGCCTGCACGGAGGGCGACTTGTTCGCGGGCAGCGTGAACAGCGCATAGGCACGCGTCTTGGAGCGGCCGACGCGGCCCCGGAGCTGATAGAGCTGACCGAGGCCGAACATATCGGCCCGGTGCACGATCAGCGTGTTTGCGCTTGGAATATCAAGACCGGATTCCACGATGGTGGTGGACAGCAGCACATCGAATTTCCCGTCGTAGAAATTGCCCATCACCTCTTCAAGCTCGGTGGGTGCCATCTGGCCATGACCGACGGCGTATTTCAGTTCCGGCACCTGAGAATCAAGAAAGGCGCGGACCTCCGCCAGATCTTCGATGCGCGGCACGACATAAAAGCTCTGCCCGCCGCGATAGCGTTCACGCAGCAGCGCCTCGCGCACGATCATGGGATCAAACGGAGCAATAAAAGTGCGCACCGCGAGGCGGTCGACCGGGGGTGTCGCGATGATCGAGAGTTCGCGTACCCCGGTGAGAGCCAATTGAAGCGTGCGCGGAATTGGGGTGGCGGAGAGTGTGAGCACGTGCACTTCGGCACGCAGTTCCTTCAACCGCTCCTTGTGGCCGACGCCAAAATGCTGCTCCTCGTCCACGATGAGAAGGCCCAGATCCTTGAACGTGATTGATTTTCCCAACAACGCGTGGGTGCCGACAATGATATCCACCGTGCCATCGGCGAGGCCCTTCTTTGCGGCGGAAAGCGCGGCGCTGCCCACCATGCGCGAGGCCTGTGCCACATTGAGCGGCAGACCGCGGAAGCGCTCGACGAAGGTCTTGTAATGCTGGCGTGACAGCAGCGTTGTTGGCACCACGACTGCCACTTGCTTGCCCGCCATCGCGGCGGCATAAGCAGCGCGCAAGGCGACTTCTGTCTTGCCAAAGCCGACATCGCCGCAGATCAACCGGTCCATCGGACGGCCGGAAGCCATGTCGTCCAGCACGGCGTCAATGGCGTTCTGCTGATCCTCGGT
>JANNRX010000346.1:0-3477 GCA_031401875.1 Hyphomicrobiales bacterium
GGCACCGGAGCTGAGACATGGAAAGTGTTCATCGTTGGCGAGCAACAGTGGACTAGCAGGACGACTTCTCCCGGCCCTTCAGTTTCGTCCGGGCCGGTACTATTCCAAACGCTGGCGCACACTATATGGGCAGGGAGGCAAGACGCAGGCGTTCCGCCACCGGCCTCGAACACACCTACGCTCCCCCGAAAGAAGTAATCGATTAGCCCCGCCGAGTAGCCGATGGCGCGGGGGAATAGCAGCGCGCCGTAATCGGCCATCACATTGTCATCCAACTCCCACTGCTGGGTCGATGAACCCGACGGTAAAAATCCCGCTAGTCGGGATGAGACCGCGGCACGATAACCGATCGGGCCGGGGCCGGAGTTCTTTCTTAGATAGTATCTCTTCTCCGGGCCATCGGGTCCGTCTTCCAAGCTCAGGTCGCGTTGCGTCAGGTTCGGGCTGCTGCGGTATGTGCAATGCCTGCATTGTTGACCAGAAGATCGACACGCCGCTCCGCCTTCATGATCGTGGCAAAGGCATCCTTGATGCTGTCATGGTCCGTCACATCGAGGGGCAATACAATGACCCTGCCAGCGCCGCGACGCATGCATTCCTCGGCAACCGTGTTCAGCCTGTCGGTGCGCCTTGCACCAAGCGCCAATGTGCCAATCTTCTCGGACGCAAGCAGATGCGCAAAATGGGAACCGAGTCCCGATGACGCCCCTGTCACGAAGGCAACTCGGCTGGAAATTGGTCGCTCAGATGGGCTTGACGGTTCAAGTGTCGACATGAAACGATCTTTCTGAAAAATGCAGACCCGTCGTTACGGCGATAAAATACGCTACTGTTCATAGGCAACATGAACGGGACCAATCCAGCGGAATTTTACGTTTATTCACGTTATTTGGTGGGGAACGGTGGATATCAGGCGTTGACGTATGGTTCCTGCACCTTCTAAACTTACGCATATAACGCATTGACTCGGAAGAGTTTCATCGACTTCATTTTTTGTATTCGGCTGGATTGTCTGATGAGTGAAGGCACCTCACTGCTCGCTTCCTCGCTTGAACGGCTGGGCACCGCCATTGAACTGCTTGATGTTGCCGCTATGCGTCGGCAAGGCACTGACAGGGCCAATGCTTCTCGCGCTACCGAACTTGAACTGATGCGGGGGGACCGCGCCAAACTCGCAGAGCTTCTGGATCAGGCGCTGGCGCGAGGACGGGCGCTGGAGGCCGCAACCCATACCATTGCGGGCCGTGTCGACCGGGCGATCAGCCTCGTGAAGGACGCTCTGGACAGTCAGGCCGCCGATAAGCCTGCCGCTGAAGGCGAGGGCTGACCATGGCGCAAGTGACGGTCACCATTGATGGCAAGGCTTACCGCATGGCCTGTGATGATGGACAAGAGCAGCATCTTGAAGGGCTTGCGGTGTATTTTGACGGTCGTGTGCAGGAAATGCGGACGTCGTTCGGCGAAATCGGCGACATGCGCCTGACCATCATGGCAGCCATCACTGCGACGGATGAAATTTTCGAGTTGCGCAGCAAGCTGCAAGTCCTGGAAGCAACACTTGCACGGGCGCAGAGCGCCATGAATGATGTGGATCGCAAGCAAGCCGAACACGACCGGCAGACTGCCGAGGTTGTTTCGGCACTGGCTGAACGTGTTGAACGGATTTCCAAAGGGCTTGCTGCGGGCTGATCTCAACACATTCTAGAAATGATTGAACCCTTTGATCGCTTGAGGAGCAGGCATGGCATTCTATGACAGGCTGGAAACAACCGACCCTGACAAGCGCGAGAAAGCGCAATTCAAGGATCTGCGCGACCTTCTGGATTTTGCCAGAGGCAAGGCACCGGCGTTGCGCAAGCAGCTCAAGGGCATTGAGATCAAGTCACTCAAGGACAGGGCGGCGCTGGCGCAGATACCAGTGCTGCATAAGTCTGATCTCGTCGCCATGCAGCAGGCAACGCCGCCCTTTGCAGGCCTTGCCACTGTCAAGCCCGGTCAGCTGGCGCGGCTGCTGATTTCGCCCGGTCCACTGGCTGATCCTGAGGGCATTTACATGGATTGGTGGGGTGCGGCGCGTTCGCTCGCTGCAGCAGGCTTCAGGAAGGGCGATGTGGTGCTCAACACCTTCAGCTATCATTTCACGCCGGGCGGTTTCATCATGGATTCAGGCGCGCAGGCGCTGGGTTGCGCCGTGATTCCGGCGGGACCTGGCAATACCGAACAGCAGTTCCAGGCGATCCAGATGTTTCGTCCCACGGCCTATTGCGGCACACCGGATTTTCTGAAAATCCTGCTCGACAAGGCGCAGGAAGCAAAAGCCGATGTTTCCTGCATCACCAAGGCGCTGGTCTCAGGTGCGGCTTTCCCTCCTTCGCTTCAGGCCGAAATCAAGGGTCGCGGCATCGACGCCTATCAGAGCTATGCCACGGCGGACCTCGGCGTGATCGCCTATGAAAGCGAGGCAAGGCAGGGCCTGATCTGCAATGAGGGAATGATTGTCGAGATCGTACGTTCCGGCACAAATGATCCGGTGCAAGATGGCGAGGTCGGCGAAGTCGTGGTCACGCGGCTGAACGAGGAATATCCACTGCTTCGCTTTGGCATCGGTGACCTCTCCAAATTCTTGCCGGGTCCATCCCCATGCGGACGTACCAACCGCCGCCTCGCGGGCTGGATGGGCCGTGCTGATCAGCGCACCAAGGTAAAGGGCATGTTCGTGGACCCGGCACAGGTGGACGCCATCGCCAAGCGGCACCCGGAACTGGGGCGGTTGCGGCTGGTTGTTTTGCGCGAGAATGAGCAGGATGTGATGGTGCTGAAAGCTGAGGCTCAAGTCAACGACGCCGCCTTGGCCGGCAGGGTTGGCGAGACGCTGGCAGCGCTGCTGAAACTCAAGGGCGCAGTGGAGCTGGTGAAACCCGGCGGATTGCCCAACGATGGCAAAGTGATCAGCGACGAACGGGGATGAACGGTTCGGGTGTCACGATACGGCTTTTGACCGCAGCGGATGCTGCCGCCTTCAAGACTTTCCGGCTGCAAAGCCTGCGCGATGCGCCGGATGCGTTCCACTCCCTGCCCGAGGAGTGGGATTTGCCGCTGGAGACCATCGTTCAGAGGATTGAAGGCAACCGTATCTTCGGCGCTTTCGACGGCGCGGGCACTTTCGTGGGTATCGCCATGCTGAGCTTGACGGCCAGAGCCATCAAGCAGATGCGCCATAAGGCCGAGATCTGGGCAGTCTATGTCGATCCTGCCGCGAGGGGGCATGGGCTTGCGCGCAGGCTGATGGAGCGATGCATTGCGGAGGCGAAGGCACTTGGCTTCGAGGCCGTTGTGCTGACGGCATCCACCCATCTCATCCATGTGGTGGCGCTCTATGAAAGCCTTGGCTTCGCTATTTATGGCACGGAGCGTGGCATGGTGAAGCTGGTGGATGGCCGGGTGATCGACGACCATCTCATGGAGTTGCGGCTTGAT
>JANNRX010000347.1:0-2128 GCA_031401875.1 Hyphomicrobiales bacterium
GGCCTCAAGGAAGCCAAGGATCTCGTGGAAGCCGCTCCCAAGATGGTCAAGGAAGCTGTTTCCAAGGACGAAGCCGAGAAGCTCAAGAAGGCTCTTGAAGCCGCTGGTGCCAAAGTCACCGTCAAGTGATTGTTTCTGGCGGCAGCTTTCTGCCGTCCGTTTCTCCGGGCGTGGGTGACTTTTTGTCATCCACGCCTTTCTGCTCACGCAGGCGGGATGCCTGAATGGGACGTTTGATCTGAGAATCGCAGGTTCATGTGAATCCGGTTTTTTGATCAAACGGTTGATTTTATTCTGGAATGGCGAGGCATATTATGGCGCAAGCATTGGCTCAGACATCAGCAGGTCGCAGACGGGCTCGCAGGTTCTTCGGAAAAGCCAGGGAAGCGGCAGTCATGCCGAACCTGATCGAAGTCCAGAAAGCCTCTTATGACCAGTTCCTGATGGTTGAGGAGCCAAAGGGCGGTCGTGGAGACGAAGGCCTCCAGAGCGTTTTCCGTTCGGTGTTCCCGATTTCCGATTTTGCCGGAACCTCATTGCTCGAATTCGTCAAATACGAATTCGAAGCGCCAAAATTCGATACGGAAGAATGCCGTCGTCGTGGCATGACTTATGCGGCACCGCTCAAGGTCACTCTGCGCCTTATCGTTTTTGACGTTGACCCTGATACTCTTGCCAAGTCGGTCAAGGACATCAAGGAGCAGGATGTCTACATGGGCGATATGCCGCTCATGACGATGAACGGCACCTTCATCGTCAACGGCACCGAGCGCGTCATCGTCTCGCAGATGCACCGGTCACCCGGCGTGTTCTTCGATCACGACAAGGGCAAGACCCATTCGTCCGGCAAGCTTCTGTTCGCGGCCCGTATCATTCCATATCGCGGTTCCTGGCTCGATATCGAGTTCGACGCCAAGGACATCGTGCATGCCCGCATTGACCGTCGGCGCAAGATTCCAGTGACATCCCTGATGCTGGCACTTGGCATGGATGCCGAGGAGATGCTGAAAACTTTCTATCAGACCATTCTTTATACGAAGGATAATAAGGACGGCTGGCGTATGCCGTTCGATCCGAACCGCTTGCGTAACTTCAAGGCAACAGCCGATCTCATCGACGCCGATACAGGCGAAGTGGTGATTGAAATCGGCCGCAAGATGGCACCTCGCCCCCTGAAGCAATTGCAGGAAAAGGGCTTGAAAGCTTTCCGCCTTACCGATGAAGACCTGATCGGCAATTACGTTGCGGAAGATATCGTCAATGAAAAGACAGGCGAAATCTATGTTGAGGCGGGCGAGGAAATCAGCGACAAGCTGCTGGCGGTCCTTGCCGAAGCCGGTATCACTGAAATTCCATCGCTGGATATCGACCACATCAATGTCGGCCCTTACATTCGCAACACACTGACGGTTGACAAGAACTCCCGCCGCGAAGAAGCGCTTTTCGATATCTACCGCGTCATGCGTCCTGGCGAACCGCCAACGCTGGAGGGTGCGGAGAACATGTTCCAGTCGCTGTTCTTCGACAGCGAGCGTTACGATCTTTCCGCGGTCGGTCGCGTCAAGATGAACATGCGCATGGACCTTCAGACCGAGGACACCCAGCGGACGTTGCGCAAGGAAGATATCCTTGCGGTCACGAAAACACTGGTTGAACTGCGGGATGGTCGTGGCGAAGTCGATGATATCGATAATCTCGGCAACCGCCGGGTGCGCTCTGTCGGCGAACTCATGGAGAACCAGTATCGTCTTGGTCTTTTGCGTATGGAACGCGCCATCAAGGAGCGCATGAGCTCGGTCGACATCTCGACCGTGATGCCGCAGGACCTGATCAATGCCAAGCCCGCGGCTGCTGCCGTGCGCGAGTTCTTCGGCTCCTCGCAGCTCAGCCAGTTCATGGACCAGACCAATCCCTTGTCCGAGATCACCCACAAGCGTCGTCTTTCGGCGCTCGGACCGGGCGGTCTCACCCGCGAGCGCGCAGGCTTCGAAGTCCGCGACGTTCACCCCACCCATTACGGCCGCATCTGCCCGATCGAGACGCCGGAAGGCCCGAATATCGGCCTGATCAACTCGCTCGCCACCTTCGCCCGCGTCAACAAGTATGGCTTCATCGAGAGCCCGTATCG
>JANNRX010000348.1:0-4073 GCA_031401875.1 Hyphomicrobiales bacterium
CCTAAATTCAACCCTTTCCAACGGCACCCAAGTCAATAATATCGGCTAATAGCTGCCTCAATGTAGCAATGTCATTGTCTTCCAGCCTGCCCAACTGCATTATCGTCAAACTCTGCTCTATCGTGGCAAGGACTGGCTTTATCGCCGAAGGTTTTAGCAACCCCGCCGCTTCCCATGCGACAACCACGGCATCGCCAAAGCCACTTTGTTCTCTGATCTGGCTTGTGATTGCCATGATGATGAAGTCTGGCCGTTCCGCGTTATAGCGCGCCGTGCTGACAATAACCGCCGGGCGCTTCTTGCTGCTGCTTTGGTCGGTAAACGGAAATGGCACCAATATTAGGTCGCCAAAACCCAGCCCGCCGAAGTCAAAGGGCATCGTAGACGGCGTCTTCGGGATTTTTCCAGATCGCGGCAAAAGCGGGCCCGCTCGTCAACGCCGCCGTACGCGTCGTCGCGTTGTCGGATGACGACGCATCATCCATTTGCTTAAGCGATGCACGCAGCAATGCTTCCATATGTGCCGGATCAAGCAAACCAGCCTCTGCAGCATCGCGGGCCAGATCATCAGGCAAAGAAATTTGGACAATTTTCATGGCAAATAAATATCATATAACGGCTCACACAATCAAGCCGCACCTCTAACCTGTCTGCCAGCGACATCTTCATCACCGCCTGCCCCTCTCTCCTTCATGGGCGAGGCGCGAGACTTATTGCCGCAGCGAAGGCGATTAGTCTTAGCGGAGAGGGGCTGGACCGTTAGGTCCTGCAAAAAGTTCCTCGCATGCTGCCACGCTTGTCATCCCCGCAAACGCGGGGATCCATGGTCGGAAATGTAAGTTTGACTGCCGACTGTTGTGCAAACCGACCGCTCAGGCCGTGGATCCCCGCGTTCGCGAGGATGACAAAGCGGGTGTAGAATTACGGTGACAGGCGCGAAAAACCCTTGATTATGTTTCGCGCAGAGGCGCAGAGATTTCGCAGAGACGCAGAGTGTTATTGCGCGAACCGCATCTCATTTCTCTTCCCTAGAACCTGACCGAAGCCAGTTACAATAAATCGGCTTCACCGGGGCTATCTCTCTGCGGTCTCTGCGAAATCTCTGCGCCTCTGCGCGAAACAACTTTCGTCTAGCGACAGCCCCAACCCTCAAGCCGCACTCTCTAACCTGTCCGCCAGCCACATCTTCATCAGTGCCTGCCGCATCACGCCGCGCAACAATTTGGGCTTCACAGCTTCCAACCTAGGCATTACCCTGCAAAAAATAACCGCGACCCTCAGTCCAGCTCTTCGCCTTTTGGAAAGTGCCCACGCTTGACCAAAGTCTGCGCCACGCCGGTCGCGATCAGGAAGACGCCGAAATAATACAGATACCAGATCGCGATATCGACGATTTCCGATCCAGCCAATGGCCCCATACTTCCGGCAATCAGCAAGTCCGAAATAACGAACATCACCGCCCCGGTGCCGACCCGATAGCGCGGGAAATTGCTGCTCCACGCCATCGCTGCCATCATCGACAGGATCACGCCATAAGACCCCATCTGCACCGCTTCTTCTGGCGTATCGGGCAGCATCGCGGCGATAACCGGCGGCAGAATGAGCAGGGTTACCGCCAGCAGCTTCTGGCTGAACACCGGTTTGACTCGCCTGTGGCGAAAATAGAGGTAGATCGCCACAACATGGCCAATGGCAAAGGCGAGGCCGCCAGCGAACAGGTCAAGCTCGAGCAAGCCATCGCCCAGCGCATAAAAAGCCAGCATCGCGGCCAATATCAGGAACTCGCCTTCATGATGCAGCCGCAGCGCGAAGGGAACGAGCAGACCGACCGCCGCCATTTTCCAGATGATCGCGTATAAATTGCCGTCGAACGGCAGCAATAGCCATGTCGCCGGAAAGCTTATTCCCGCGACCAGACTGGCGAGCAGCCATGGTCGTTTATGCGCTAAATCTTGCCCCATCAGCGGATTCTTCGTCCAAACAACCGCGCAAGACAAGCGCTATTTGGCCGATCATGCTGTCTGCTGTCAGCCCGGGTCCGCCGCGCACGCCGATGTCGCCATGGAGCCACGCGCCGATACAGGCAGCTTCAAAGGCCTGGGTGCCTTGCGCGAGCAGGCCGCAAATCAGGCCGGTCAGCACATCGCCAGATCCGGCGGTTGCGAGCCAGGGCGATGCATGGCGGTTGACGGCAAGGCGTCCGTCGGGCGCGGCGATGACGGTGTGCGGCCCCTTGAGCAAGGCCACCGCCCCCGATTGCCGAGCCGCACGCAAAACTGCGTCGCGGCGATCGGCGAGATCGATATCGGGAAAGAGCCGGCTAAATTCTCCGGCATGCGGAGTCAGGACGTCATCTGCGCGGATATGCTTGAAAAGTCGCGCAGAATCGGCCTCGAACGCGGTGATCGCGTCGGCATCAAGCACGGTCGGGATGCCCCGATCGAGAATGGCGCAGACGGTATCGGCTATATCTGCCCCTGCCCCCGGCCCAATGGCAAGCGCAGTCACGCGGCTGTCGATAACGCTCAACTCCGCATCGGCCTCGCGCAGCATGATCGCGGTGACATGCGCAGCCTGTTCCGCTAGCGCCGCGCGATCACCGATGATCGTCACCAGCCCAGCGCCAACCGCGAGCGCGGCCTGAGCCGCCAGCCGCGAAGCGCCTGTGTGAAGCGGCGGTCCACTCCACAGCATCGCATGGCCACGCTGATATTTATGTGCGTCACCGTCCGGCGGGGTCAGCATCGGCGCCAATATCGTGCCGTCGGTTGCGAGGTTAAGCGTAAATCCCATAGTTCATCATGCCGCTTTTGCCTGTGCACAGCCATGAAATTTTGATAGCCGCGCCGAATATCACTCCACCCCGTTCGTGTCGAGCATCGTCGAGACACCCAGCGGTAGTGAGCGACCTCCCGGCATCTCGACTGGGCTCGATGCGAACGGATTGGAAGTAGAATGAATTTTGTACATCAAGTTCATATCATCGGCGGTGGACTTGCCGGCTGCGAAGCCGCCTGGCAATTGGCGCAGCGCGGCGTCAAGGTGCGGCTGTCCGAAATGCGCGGCGGCGGCGATACGACGCCAGCGCACCAGGGCGACGGCTTGGCGGAACTGGTCTGTTCGAACAGTTTCCGCTCCGATGATGCGGAAAGCAATGCGGTCGGGCTGCTCCATCAGGAAATGCGCGATCTTGGGTCGCTGATTATGATGGCTGCCGAGGTCGCCAAAGTCCCGGCAGGTTCCGCGCTGGCGGTTGATCGCGATATTTTCTCAAGTGAAGTTGAAAAGCATCTACAAAATAACGAGAATATCGAAGTGGTACGAGAAAGGATCGACGTTGTGCCAAACGAGGGCCATGTCATTATCGCCACTGGCCCTCTTACCGCAATGAGCCTTGCGACAAGCATCATGGCCAAAACCGGCGAAGATCGCCTCGCCTTTTTCGACGCGATTGCGCCGATTGTTTATCATGACAGTATTGACATGGACATCGCCTGGTACGCCAGCCGCTGGGATAAGGGTGAGGGCAAGGACTATATCAACTGCCCGATGAACGAAGCGCAATATCGCGCGTTCCACCAAGGCTTGCTCGACAGCGACAAGGGCGAATTCAAGGAATGGGAGAAGGACACGCCCTACTTCGAGGGCTGTATGCCGATCGAAGTCATGGCGGCGCGCGGGCTCGATACGCTTCGTTTCGGGCCGATGAAGCCCGTTGGCCTCGACAACCCGCGCACGGGGCGCTGGGCGCACGCGGTCGTGCAACTGCGGCAGGATAACAAGCAGGGGTCGCTGTGGAACATGGTCGGGTTCCAGACCAAGATGAAACACGGCGCACAGGTCGAATTACTGCGGACCATTCCCGGTCTGGAAAAGGCGGAGTTCGCGCGACTTGGCGGGTTGCACCGAAATACCTTCATCCGCTCACCCGTCTTGCTTGACCGGCAGCTTCGGTTAAAATCCGCACTCAATGTCCGCTTTGCCGGTCAGATCACGGGCTGCGAGGGCTATGTCGAAAGCAGCGCCGTCGGGTTGATGGCAGGCATCATGACAGCAGCCGAGCTAGCCGGTCG
>JANNRX010000349.1:0-9252 GCA_031401875.1 Hyphomicrobiales bacterium
ACATAATCAGCTCAATTGACATTTGATCGTTGCGTATGCTGCAATGGTCAAATGGATCGGTTTGATACTATTTCTGCTTTTGTGGCCGTGATCGAGAATGACGGTTTTGCGCCTGCCGCCCGCAAACTGGGCTATTCGCCCTCGGCAGTGACACGGCTGGTTGCTGATCTGGAGGAACGGCTTGGCGTCCGATTGCTGAACCGCACCACGCGCTCTGTCAGCCTGACAGATGCTGGCGCACGTTTTCTGGAACGTGGCAGGCGCATTCTCGCTGACCTTTCCGAAGCTGAGCTTGCGGCAGAAAACGAGCGCGGCGAACCCTCGGGACGATTATCGGTGACAGCACCGTTGATTTTCGGGCGCCTGCATGTGGCACCGTTGCTCTGCAATTTCATGGTGCAGAATCCAAAGGTGCAGGCAGAACTCAATCTCAGTGACAGGAACATCCATCTGGTTGAGGACGGTGTGGATCTTGCGATCCGCATTGGCGAATTGACCGATTCAGCCGATATCGCGCGCAAGGCTGGCCATACACGCCGTGTGCTTGTGGCCTCTCCTGGCTATATTGCCCAACACGGCAGGCCGCAAACACCGGATGACTTGCAAAGGCATCGCCTGATTGCATTCTCGGCGCTGACATCGCCACGCCGCTGGCGCTTTCACAACAAGGACCGCGCGATCACGATAGACGTCACGCCGGTTTATATCACCAACAGCGCCGATGCCGCGATCTGGCATGCAGCCCATGATGGCGGCCTGACCATGGCGTTGAGCTATCAGGTGATGGACCACCTGCGTTCCGGCACGCTTCAGGTTGTGCTGCCAGACTTCGAACCGCCTCCACTGCCGATCCAGTTCGTCTATGCAAGCTCGCGGCTGCTCTCGGTCAAGGTGCGCATGCTGATTGATATGGGGCTTGCGACCTGTAACTGGTCGTTTGACGAGTAAATAAGCAAGTAATCTTCCCTTACTCGTCGCGGCCCTTCTTTTCTTTCTCTTTCTGCTTCAATTCGTCGACGATGACACCGAAATCCTTCGCCTCATTGAAATTGCGATAGACCGAGGCAAAGCGCACATAAGCCACATGATCGAGGTTTTTCAGTGCCTCCATAATGGTTTCGCCGACCTGCTGGGAACTGACCTCTGTCTCGCCCATGCTTTCGAGCTGGCTGACGATACCATTGATCAGCCGCTCCAGGCGCTCTGGCGAAATATCGCGCTTGCGCAGGGCCACCGAGACCGAACGGGCCAGCTTGTCCCTATCAAAGGGCGCCTTGCGCCCCGAGCGCTTGACCACGGTTAGATCGCGCAATTGCACCCGCTCGAAAGTGGTGAACCGCCCGCCGCAATCATCGCAGACCCGCCGCCGGCGGATCGTGGTGTGATCATCGGCCGGGCGGCTGTCTTTCACCTGGGTTTCGAGGGAGGCGCAGAAGGGGCAACGCATGCTGCGTTCAGCCGTAGATCGGGAAACGCTTGGTCAGCGCATGCACCTTTTCCTTCACCGCAGCTTCCACCGCAGCGTTGCCCTCTTCGCCATTCCGGGCGAGTCCATCCAGCACTTCGGTAATCAATTCACCGACACGCTTGAATTCTGCCACCCCAAAACCACGGGATGTCGCGGCAGGTGATCCCAGCCGAATGCCGGAGGTGATCGTCGGCTTCTCGGTATCGAAGGGCACACCATTCTTGTTGCAGGTGATGTGCGCGCGGCCAAGCGCAGCCTCCGCTGCCTTGCCGGTAATCTTCTTCGGGCGAAGATCAACCAGCATGAGATGATTGTCGGTTCCACCCGCGACAATGGCAAAGCCGCTGGATTTCAGCGTCTCGGCCAGCGCCCTGGCATTGGCCACGACCTGATGCGCATAGAGCTTGAATTCGGGTGTCAGAGCCTCGCCGAAAGCCACGGCCTTGGCAGCAATGACATGCATCAGCGGACCGCCCTGCAGGCCGGGGAAGATCGCAGAATTGATTTTCTTGGCGAGAGCCTCGTCATTGGTGAGGATCATGCCGCCGCGTGGGCCGCGCAGGGTCTTGTGCGTTGTTGTCGTGACCACATGGGCGTGCGGGAATGGCGAAGGATGCGCACCACCTGCAACGAGGCCCGCGAAATGCGCCATATCCACCATGAAATAAGCACCAACCTCATCTGCGATGGCACGAAAGCCCGCAAAATCCCAGATGCGGGAATAGCCGGAGCCGCCCGCGATAATGATCTTTGGCTTCGTCTCCAACGCGATGCGCCGCACCTCGACCATGTCGATGATCTGGTCATCCTGCCGCACGGTGTAATGCACGGGCTTGAACCATTTGCCGCTCATGTTGGGCGCGGCACCGTGCGTGAGATGTCCGCCCGCTGCCAGATCAAGCCCCATGAACGTATCGCCGGGCTGCATCAGCGCGAGGAACACGCCCTGATTGGCCTGGCTGCCGGAATTAGGCTGCACATTGGCAAACTGGCAATCAAAGAGCTTGCAGGCTCGGTCAATGGCGAGCTTCTCGGCCATATCAACAAACTGGCAGCCACCATAATAACGCCGCCCTGGATACCCTTCCGCGTATTTGTTGGTCATCACGGAACCCTGCGCCTCAAGCACCGCGCGCGAGACGATATTTTCCGATGCAATCAGCTCGATCTCGTCGCGCTGGCGGCCAAGTTCCAGATCAACCGAATTGAAAACTTCCGGGTCCGCATCGGCAAGGCTGGCGGAAAAGAAACTGTTGGAACGGATTGCATTGGCTTGAATTTGGTTGGTTGGGGCGCGGTTGGCTTGTGACATAAGATTCACTCCAGTTTCATTCTCAGCGTGACGATGTGCGCCTAACACGGCCAGCCGCAAATCACCATTGCTTCTCGGAACGGCGTCGTTTGGCGAGAGCCAATTCGAAAAGCGCATAGCACATATAACGATATCTTTATATCGTTATCAAGCACAATTTAAATGCCCTGATCTATGATTCGTGAGGCAATTCAACCGCGGGTTCCTTAACGCAGCGAAGCATGGAAACCCGATTCGGCATCTTACCGACAGCTGGAATGAATTGCCGCGTGACAGGATCACGCACCATCAAGACACCACTTGCCACATCGAAATAAGCACCGTGCAGCTTCAATCGGCCCTTGCTTTCAAGAATCTGGACACAGGGAAACGTCCGCAGGTTCTCAAGGGATGCCTCGATGCCCGCGAGCGCCAGCCTTTCGACATAGAGCTCCAGCGTCTCATGCATGCCCCGCCCGCCGGTTCGCTCGGCGGCAGGTCCCAGAAGCTTGATCCATTTGCCGATGAAATCACCCGGCGAAAGCGGCTGCTGTGTATCATCGGCAAAAGCCTTGATGCCGCCGCAGCGTGCATGGCCCATCACGACGATATGCTTGACCTTCAAGGCCTGAACCGCAAATTCAAGCGCTGCTGATGTTCCATGCAATTCGCCATCGGGCGAAAAGGGCGGCACCAGATTGGCCACATTGCGCACCACAAAGACCTCGCCGGGGCGCGCATTGAAAATCACCTCGGGCGAGACGCGGCTATCGCAGCAGCCAATCATCATGACTTCTGGGCTCTGGCCAGTGGAGGCCAGTTCCTGAAAGCGCTCCTGTTCCTTGGGCAGGCTTTGATCCAGGAAGTTGCGATAACCCTCGATCAGATGGCTCGGGAATGTTTCATTGTTTGTCATGGCACGTGTCTAACGGTTCTGCCATACAATTGCACCCGTCAAATTGCCCTACTGAGTACCTTTTGACGACCGCTTCAATGCTTCACTTTTTGTTGGGTTTGACTGCATTCTGCGTCGTTGATCCCATCGCTTTCATCTGGGACTGAAAGGCTTCCAGCTGGTTGCGCATGAAATCGGCCTGAAGTTTCATCAAATCTTCCAGCCCCTTGGCAGCAACCAGAGATTGTGCGTGATCAAAGGCGGCTTTCACATTCTGTTCTGCAAAACCAACGGCCTGTGCTGCGGCCGAAGTAGCGCTCTCTTGCATTGTTTTGGTCGAGCCTTGCGCTTTCGTCGCAGCGTCATGGGTCGCTCCCATGAAGGTATCAAAGGCACGTTTGGCCTGCTCAACGCTTTTGTTGGCGAGATCACGCATTTCAGCAGGCACTTCAAAATTAGGCGTCTTGAATGGATCAACCATGATTAGCTCCTCAATCGCTGTTTTCCTGCCCCGTTAACACTAACGGGCATGAGTCTCACTTTACCACCGTCTAACGCTTTCATCTGGCATTCGAACGGTTATATTAATCGTTCATTAGCAATGTCCGGCGGTCAAGAACTGATTGCCGCAAACAGGAAAAAGCTTTGTGACAAGGAACGCCATCACCGCATTGGTGACATCACTTGGCGACTTTCCGCTGGAACCCGATTCCGGCAGCGCCTGGTTGTGGGCAGCATCGGGAGATCTCCTCTGGGCTTCGGAACAGGCCTTTGCCGCATTGAAGCTGGATGATCTGGCAGCAGCACCCTCATTGCTTGCGCCGGAGCGTTTCAAGGGGCTTGCAACGGATCTGAAAACCGCCGCGCCGCATCTTGAGCCCATCCGTGTGCAGCAGCTTGTGCTGCAAAACGGCGCACTGGCGAAAACTTTCACCTGCCTTTGTCGCCCGGTTGCGCTGCGTGGCGGCGGATATGGCATTCTCGCGGTTGCCATAGGCGCACCGGCACGAAGTCTGCGTGCCATGGAAGAAATGCCGCTGCCTGCGGTCATTTCACCGCGCCCTCATGCTGCCGCGACCGATGCTCCACACAATGCCAACCGAGCGGCTGATCTCAAATCATTGATAGATGATCTGGGACCCGACACGGTTTTGTCCAGCTTGGCTGGTGCAGCCTCGCATCAGAGCCTTCCGGATGTTCCGCTTCCGGCAGGCAAGGTTATTGATACCCGACTTGAACAGCGCAGCAGCGAACCGGCCTGGATGTCCCTTTCGCAAGACCAGCGCCGCCCGTTGCGCTTTGTCTGGCAGACTGACGCCAAAGGTATATTCATTCATCTGTCGCGGGAGCTAGCAGAGGCCATTGGCCCAACCAATACCATGCTGATCGGGCTGAACTGGGATCAGGCTGTCGTGCGCTTTGGTATTCTCGAAGGCGAGGATATCGCTCTGGGATTCCAATCGCGCGACACCTGGACTGCGCGCGCCTCCCTATGGCCCGTGCGCGGCACAAACCAGGCTGTGCCAGTGGAAATGGCAGGAATGCCCGTCCATGAAAACGGTGTCTACGCAGGGTTTCGCGGCTACGGCATAGCCCGGGTCGAGCGAGCCGTGGATCACCCCTACACGGCGGCTCAGGCTCTGGCGTACGACAAGCCGGTTGATTCCGATCCGGCTTATGAGCGGTTCGGCCCCGCCGTCAAACGTGCGATCGCCATAGAGAATACAGCGAAACAGGTCGCGCCTGCGACCGACGGAATTGAGCCCGCTGACACTCTGATCGGACGGCGCAATCCCTTACCCACAGCTCTGCCTTCGCATGTGCACGAAAATACGGAGAAGCCTTCAGCCCTGCCGGAGCCGGCGCATCATGCTGAGCCAAAGCCAGCCTTGACACGCACCGAACGTGAAGCCTTTCGTGAGATCGCCCGCGCATTGTCAAAATCGGGTCAGGAAGCAGCAGAGCGACCAGCAGCGCGCGCCGATGAGCTTGAAGATCACAGACGACCGGAGACGGAAACGAATCCTGGCCTACAAGCAGATCAGGCACAAGAGACCGGGGACAAAGTGACTTCCGGGGAGCAAGTGAGTTCCAAAGCGGAAAACCGGCAATTGTCGTTTGAGAGAACCCCGCACGAACCCATCAAAGACGGATCATTGCAGGCGCTCAAGAAGGCTTTGTCCAAGCGGACACGTTTCAATTTTGAACAGGAATCCTTTCAGGCCGAGGCGCAATCCAAGCCCGCAACCCCCGTCATTTCCTATGATGCTCTTCAGGCAAGGCGCGAACAGAGAAGCCGGGCTGATGCAACTCAGGCTCCATGGACGACAATCATCGAGAGACTGCCGATCGGATTGATGGTTCAGCAGAATGGCCAGATTGTTTTTGCGAACCGCCATTTGCTTGATCTTGCGGGCTATGGCGATTTTGAGGATTTCCAGTCCAGCATCAGGATCGAACAATTTTTTGTCGGCAACACCAAAGAGTTAGCTGGCAATGTGCACGCCTTTGAAATTGCTGCGCGTAATGGCGAAAAAGTGCAGGTCGATGCAACCCTTCAAGCCACAACATGGAATGATGCGCCAGCGACATTGATGACAATCCGCCGCATCAGCGACATGGCAATTGGCCCACAATACAAGGCCCTTGAGCTGGACCTTCTGTCTTCGCGGGCAGAACTGCGCGAAGTGCAATCCGTTCTCGACACTGCAACCGATGGCATTATTGCGCTTGATGGAGAAGGGCGCATTCTGAGCCTGAACCGTTCAGCGGAAGCGCTTTTCGGCTTTGACCAGAACGAAATCACGGGCGAGAATCTGACGGTCCTGCTTGAACCCGAGAGCCATATCGCGGCTCTGGATTATCTTGAGGGCCTCAAGAGCAACGGCGTGAATTCCATCATGAATGACGGGCGCGACGTGAAGGGCCGCGAGCGCAATGGCGGCGTGCTGCCTCTGTTCATGACCATTGGCAGGGTTGGGGAAGGCCAGCGCGCCTCGCGCTTTTGCGTTGTCTTGCGTGATATCACCCATTGGAAAAAAGTTGAATCCGACCTTACCGAAGCCAAGCGCGCGGCGGAGGATTCAAGCGCGCACAAGACCGATTTCCTCGCAAAAGTTAGCCATGAAATCAGGACACCCTTGAACGCGATCATCGGCTTCTCGCAAGTCATGATAGCGGAAAGCTTCGGCCCTATCGGAAACGAACGCTACCGGCAATATGTCAAGGATATCAACGCGTCAGGCGAGCATATCGTCTCGCTGGTGAATGATTTGCTGGATCTGTCGAAGGTTGCCTCCGGCAAGCTGGAGCTGAGCTTTGGTAGGGTTGACGTCAATGCCATCGTTGCTGGATGCGTCGCCATGATCCAGCCTCAGGCGAATGCCGGCAAGGTTATCGTACGCTCGCAGCTTGGCGCACATCTGCCGATGGTCGTGGCCGATGAGCGTTCAGTCCGCCAGATCGTGATCAATCTCTTGTCCAATGCTGCGAAATTTACAGAAGCAGGCGGACAGGTGATTGCTTCAACATCCTTCACGGATTCTGGCGAAGTTGTCATCCGGGTGCGGGATACCGGCATCGGTATGGGTGAAGACGATGTTCGACGGGCCATGGAGCCATTCAGGCAGATTCCAGGCCCCCGCTCCAGTGGCGGGACTGGCCTTGGTCTTCCCCTGACCAAAGCACTGGCGGAGGCCAACCGTGCGGGCTTTTCCCTGCACAGCGAACCAGGCAAGGGAACACTTGTCGAGGTAACATTCCCCTCAACCCGCGTGCTTGCGGAATAATTCCGGAACCGGCAGCCAGATCACGTCGCATTTTGATTGAACAATCAAAATTCGAAAACGTGATCGACACCAAAAAACTTGGAGCATGCCGTCTTCGAATAACCGGCTTCCACTTATTCGCGGCATGCTCTGATCAGAATTTCAAACCAGCACCGACCTTGGCAGTGTTCACCTGGATATTGAAGCCGTTCACATCAGCAAAGCGCATGTGCTGAAATTCGGCACGGACGAAGATGTTTTGCGAGAATGCATAATCAAGGCCGGCACCGATGGCATAGCCGAAGAAAAGCCGTTCCGAAACGCGATTGGTGTTTTGCAGGGTCGCCAGCGGCCTGATCGTGGCGAGTGTCGTCGAGTTGATGAATTCCCCTTCGACGCGCGAGACCCGCTCTGTGCCGCCTCGGAAGGCTGCGATACCGCCTGTGAAGTAAGGCAGGGCATTGCCCACGGCATAACCAACACGGGCCCGAACGCTCGCAAAATCAGTTGCGTTGTAAGAACCGACATCGCTGGCCCGGTAATTGATGTCGATACCGGTTGAATCGTTGAACCTTCCCCCACCTGCGGCGCTGACATTGCCGCGCGCCTTTGCGCGTGTGAAATCGGCCTCGATACCCAGGACAACATCTTCTATCTGATAATTGTAGCCGACAAATGCACCGAAACCTGACTGCGCATTCTGGTTGCGACGGGTTTCAGGAAAGAAACGGTTTGTGAGATCCGCACCAATCGTTGTGCCACGGGTCAATTCCTGCAAGCCGGATGGAATTCGCGTCGGCGAAGCACTGGAATTCGTGGCATTGCTGTAGGACGCCGTACCACCAACATAAAATCCGGACCAGTTGAATGTGCTTTCGGTAGCAGGCAATGGCCCCCTTAGAATTGGCTGTGTGCCAAAGTCAGCGGCGTTGCCGACACTCGCCAATCCCGTCGTACCCAAAAGACCAAAAACGATAGCAGCAAGACAATGACGCATGGAGATCTCTCCGAAACATGCGGCCCACAATTGACCGCTTCAAAAATGATCATGATTGATTAACCCTAATAATCAGTTAGTTACTGCAAAATACTTATGTCCCAAACAAAGAAAAACCCGGCAAAAGCCGGGTTTTTGTATTCGTTCAGAAAGGATCGATCAAAACTTCTTCACGACCCGTGGCGGCTCATACGGAGCGGCAGCGTAGCTCGGACCGCCCAGCATCCAGCGCATGCCGATGCGGAAATCGTGACTGTCGATATCTTTCACCCGTGTATAATATGTGGGGACCTGTGCACAGCTTGCGAGCGAGCATTTGGAGCCGCCATCGGTAATTTTTCCAAGGTTGAGATAGCGATACCCAAGCTCAAGTTTGAGGTTCTGCGTCACATCATAGCCAACACCGGCATGAAGTGCCCAGGCAAGGTTCGTCTTGGTGGCATCACGGCTCAATTGCAGAGGTGACGAGGAGCCGTTCAGAGCACCGTTTGTAAAGTTGTCCACCAGTCCGTTATCGACGATTCCGTCGATGCGGTTGCGGGTCACACCGACACCGGCACCAACAAAGGGCGTCAGGCCGTGCCAGGTCCCAAGATCAACATAGCCGTTGAACAGAAACACCGTAGAAGAGATATTACCGCGGATCGAGTTGATGCCCTGCACGCCATTGCCAGAGGGTGGACGACCGCTGCCGCATGCGCCTCTCACATTGTCAAAACAGAAGCTGTCTTTGTAATTGAATGCAGAAGAGCCACGAAATTCACCAGTGACATCAGCGCGAAGGTAGCTGTTGAACTGATACCCGATACCGGCACCAAATGCTCGCTCGCAAGC
>JANNRX010000350.1:0-4599 GCA_031401875.1 Hyphomicrobiales bacterium
TATCTTCAAGGATATCGCCTATGCTTTCCGCCTGACGTTCCTCAACAAATGCGACGAACTGGAGCGCGGACTGGTGGCAGAGTTCTATCAGCGCGCGTTTGGCGTGGAACTGAAGGAAACCACGGTGAATGTGGCGTTGAGCTGAGGGAGCTATGGCGGTCGTCGGCATCGACGAGGTGAAGTCTGCAGTTGATGCGGGTCTTAGAGTCAGGACCCGCAAATATTACCCGGCTTGAAATTGTAGCTACATGTGGCTACAATCTTTTCATGAGCACTATCTCCATCCGCGAAGCCAAGAACAAGCTTACCGAACTCGCCCGTAGGGTCGAGCAGGGAGAAAGCTTCGTTGTTACTCGCAACGGTAAACCGGTGCTTCAGCTTGTGCCGCCGAAGCGCAAAGGCGGGATTGATTTCGAGGCCGGCGAACGTTGGCTCAAGGCGCGAGGCATCACGCGGCTCGAGAGCTGGATCTCTCCGGATTTTGATGATCCTCTCCCAGAGGATTTCCTCAGTACGCCGATCACATATCCCGGCGAAAAATGAAGCTTTTGCTTGATACGCACTTTGTTCTCGCCTTCATTGACAAGAAGCTTGAAGAGCGATTTCCACAATTCGCCAATCTTCTTGTCAACGAAGATGCGGAGCTGAGTGTCAGCGTTGCTTCAATCTGGGAGATCGCTATCAAGACACGATTGAAGAAGCTTGACCCTCGGATTGATCCATCAGACATGCCTTCCTATCTTGCTGATATCGGCATTGAAATACTGGGTATGACCGTCGCCCATGCAACGGCGGAAGTTCAGCCTGAACCTCTCACCCGTGATCCTTTCGACCGCCTCCTCCTCGCCCAGGCACAGATCGAAGGGATGCGTTTTGTCACAGTTGACCGTGCGCTTGCCGATCACCCCGTGACATTGCGCTAGGCTCCTTGTAGGGCTGGGCGATAATCAATTTCGAGCCTTCCAATGTCCACAGCATCCAATCGCAAACCCGGTCAGCCCGCTCCCGCCCCCAACGAGCCGTTCAAGCAGGCGGTGGCAACGGCCTTGCGTGCCATGGCGCAAACACGGGAAATGGAAGTGACCTTTGCCACTGACAGGCCCTCGCTTGTCGGGGATGGCGAAGGCGCGAAGGCGCGTCTGCCCGAACCGCCCCGCAAGATGGGCGCTGCAGAAGCCGCCATCGTGCGCGGCCATGCGGATGCCATGGCTTTAAAGCTGGCGCTGCATAATGCTGCGGTCCACCGCAAGATGGCACCCAGCAGCCAGGCGGCACGCGGGGTTTTTGACGCGGTGGAACAGGCCCGCATCGAGGCCATCGGCGCAAGGCGCATGCTGGGTGTTGCCAGCAATCTCACGGCAAAGCTCGAAGATCATTACCATCGCGGCAATTTTGACGGTGTGACGGACCAGGCTGACGCGCCGCTCGAAGATGCTGTCGCCATGATCGTGCGGGAGCGCCTCACCGGGCTGAAGCCGCCAAAGCCCGCGCAGAAAATCGTTGATCTGTGGCGTGATTTCATCGAGCAGAAAGCCGGCAAGGATCTCGATGGTCTGACCGGCAATATCGAGGACCAGAAGGCTTTCGCCAAGGCCATTCAGCAGATGCTGCAATCGCTCGATATGGCGGAGGAAGGCCAGTTCAACGATCAGGAGAATGACGAGGACGATACCTCCAACGACCCCAACCAGGAAAACCAGGACGGCGAAGGCGACCCCGAGCAGGACCAGTCCCAAGAGGGAATGGACATGCAGGAGACTGATGAAGCCTCCCAGGACATGCAGGAAGGCGCGATGGAGGAGGGCGAGGCCCCCACCGGCGACATGCAGGAGGATATGGACGACGGCGACGCGGAAGAACCCGCCGAGGCCAAGCGTCCGCCCCAGCAGGCTGCCGGCGATCCGCGGGTCACGGAATACAAGGTTTTCTCGGAGAAATTTGACGAGATCATCGAGGCCGAAGAGCTATGCGATGCCGAAGAGCTTGAACGGCTGCGTTCCTATCTCGACAAGCAGCTCTCCCATCTCCAGGGCATTGTCGGCCGTTTGGCCAACAGGTTGCAGCGCCGCCTGATGGCGCAGCAGAACCGCTCCTGGGATTTTGACCTCGAGGAAGGCTACCTGGATCCTGCACGCCTGACGCGCGTCGTCATTGACGGCATGCGCGGCACGTTCTCGCCGCTCTCCTTCAAGCAGGAGAAGGACACGAATTTCCGCGATACCGTGGTGACGCTGCTGATCGACAATTCCGGCTCGATGCGCGGCAGGCCGATCACGGTCGCGGCAACCTGCGCCGATATTCTGGCGCGGACGCTCGAACGCTGTGGCGTCAAGGTCGAGATTCTCGGCTTCACCACCAAGCAATGGAAAGGTGGACAGGCGCGCGAGGCCTGGTTGCAAGGCGGAAAACCGGCGCAACCCGGTCGCCTCAATGACCTGCGCCATATCATCTACAAAAGTGCTGATGCACCATGGCGGCGCTCCCGCAAGAACCTCGGCCTGATGATGCGCGAAGGCCTGCTGAAGGAAAACATCGACGGCGAGGCACTGGACTGGGCCCACAAGCGGCTGCTGGCGCGGCCCGAACAGCGCAAGATCCTGATGATGATTTCGGATGGCGCACCGGTGGATGATTCCACGCTTTCGGTGAACCCCGGCAATTATCTGGAGCGGCATCTTCGCGGCATCATCGAGGAAATTGAAAGCCGCTCGCCGGTGGAGCTTCTCGCTATCGGCATCGGTCATGATGTGACCCGCTACTACAGGCGCGCCGTTACCATTGTCGATGCGGAGGAGCTTGGCGGCGTCATGACCGAGAAACTCGCCGAATTGTTCGATGACAAGGCGACGCCGATCAAGATTCCCAAGGGCGCACAACGCAGAAGTCGCCTGCAATGACGCCAGGGATATTTTTTGTAACCAGCCACAGGCCAGCATGCGTCGCTGGCTAATCCGCGGTGTTTCCAGCCTGCTGTCCGTGGCGGTCGTTCTGCTGCTGGCCTTTCTGGCTGGCAGGGGCGGAGCAGCCTTCGACCGAAGCCTGTCAGCCTCAAACGCCACAATAACAGCATATCCACTCGTTGCCTTCAGACCTGCCTTGCCAGAGCAAAAACGCTTTGGACCGCTGGAGTACATCGGTGGTCTTGAGCTGCGCTCGTCCCATCAGGCCTTTGGGGGCATTTCCGCCCTGCGCATGACCAAGGGAGACGCTTTCATTGCGGTTTCCGATGTTGGTGATTGGATCACGGGGCGGATTGCCTCGCGCAATGATCTTCCCACAAGCCTCGAAGGCGTTCAGATTGGCCCCATCCTGCTGCCTGACGGCAAGCGCGCCAAGGATGTCGGATTATGGGACAGCGAGAGCATCGCCTATGATGGAAAGCAGGCCTATATCGGCATCGAGCGCTGGCATTCCGTGCTCGGCTTTGACTTTGGCAAGGATGGCATTCGCAGCCCTGGCCGCAACGTGCCTGTCCCGGATTTTGTACGGGACTGGCCCCAGAACAGAGGCATCGAGGCTCTTGGTTTTATGCCCTCGGGCTCACCCTATGCCGGGCGGCTGATCGGCCTGTCGGAACGCTCATCCGATAAAGGCGAAACCAGCGAAGGCTTTGTGATGAAACCTGACGGTAGCGAGCCGTTTCGCTTCAACATTCGCCGCAGCGGTGGTTTTGATGTGACTGATCTCGATTTCCTGCCCAATGGTGATCTCATCCTGCTGGAACGGTTTTTCTCACCCCTGCGCGGTGTTGGCATGCGGTTGCGACGGATCAAGACCGCTCTTGTCCAGCCCGATGCCGTGATCGAGCCTGAAATCCTGCTGACGGCAGACAACAGTTATTCCATCGACAATATGGAAGGTCTCTCGATCCATCAGAATGACAAGGGCGAAACGCTTTTCACACTGATATCGGATAACAATTTCTCGATCGCCCAGAGAAATCTGCTGCTGCGCTTTCGCTGGAACGGAGACTGATCAGGCGTTCAGGGCTGCTTTCAGCGCCAGCATATCCCGCCAGACCAGCCGCTTCTGCAAGGGCAGCCGCAAAAGATAATCCGGATGCAGCGTTGCCAGCGCCTTGATGATCCTGTCACCCGATGCGACATCAAACCAGCGCCCTCGCAATTTGGAGATACCTTCTCGCTGCTCCAGCAAGGTTTGCGCCGAGAGATCACCAAGGCAGATCAGGATATCGGGCCGACAAAGTTCGATCTGGCGGAGGATGAACGGCAGGCACACCGCCGTTTCCTGCGGCGTGAGCTTGCGGTTGCCCGGTGGACGCCACGGCACGATGTTGGCGATATAGACATCCTTGCGCGCAAGACCGATAGCCAGGAGCATCTTGTCCAGCAACTGGCCGGAACGGCCGACAAACGGGCGGCCCTCGCGGTCCTCATCCGCACCGGGAGCATCGCCCACCAGCATCACGCGCGAACCAGGCGTGCCATCGGCAAAGACCAGCCGGGTTGCCGTTTTCTTCAGTCCGCACCCTTCAAAACTCTCGAGCACGGCACGCAGCTCTTCCAGCGTCGCCGCGTTGACAGCACGGCTGCGGGCTTCATGCAGCGCCTCATCCGGGGTCAGAAGCACAGCCGTTGC
>JANNRX010000351.1:0-2421 GCA_031401875.1 Hyphomicrobiales bacterium
CTTCTTCTGGCATCTGTTTCGCGCCGGTCCGGCCATGTCTGAAGAAATCGAGCATCGCCGCAAGGAGGAGGAAATCATCGATTTCCTTGAAATCGAGGCGATCCGCAAGGTGCCGGTTGGCAAGCTGCCCTATGGCCTGCAAAAGCGCGTGGAGCTTGGCCGTGCGCTCGCCATGGAGCCGGATCTGCTGCTGCTGGATGAGCCCATGGCCGGCATGAACCTTGAGGAAAAAGAGGACATGTGCCGCTTTATTCTTGATGTGAACCAGCATTACGGAACCACGATTGCGCTGATCGAGCATGATATGGGCGTCGTGATGGATCTGTCAGACCGTGTCGTGGTGCTGGAATACGGCAGCAAGATTGCGGACGGCGCGCCGGATGTCGTCAAAAAAGACCAGAAGGTCATCGACGCCTATCTCGGGGTCGCGCATTGAAAACCCGCGCATTCAGGAGAGAGCCATGACAACCGCTGATATGACGTCATCGCGCACGCCCCTTCCGGGCTGGGTCATACCGCTTGCTAAAACACTTGCCATTATCCTCGCCATTGCCGCGACGATAACCTTGCTGGTAGCATCGGGCATCGCTCCCAAAGGGTCATGGGCCCACAAGATCCTGGCCGCTCCCTTCATCGAGATGCGCGACCTGCCGGATCTGTTCGTGCAGACCCTCTGGGAAGGCATTGTGGCGGGCATTCTTTATGCCCTGATTGCCCTGGGCTTCGTGCTGATTTTCAAGGCCTCCGGCGTCTTCAATTTTGCCCAAGGGATCATGGTGGTGTTTGCAGGGCTGACGCTGGTCGGTCTTTATGAGTTTTTTGCCAGCAAAGGCTTCACTGGAGCGCCTGCGGCTTACACTGCACTTGCGCTGGCGCTACTGGTCATGCTGGTACTCGCGATCAGCATCGAGCGGTTCGTGCTGCGCCCGCTCGTCAACCAGCCCGAAATCATTCTGTTCATGGCCACCTTCGGGCTGACGTACCTGCTGGTCGGTATCGGAGAATCAATCTTTGGCGGTAGTCCAAAGGTGATGATCGCCGATCAGCTCGGCCTGCCCAAGGGCGCGATCGATCTTGCTGTCCTGGGCGGACGCGTCACATTGCAGAAGATCGATATCGCGGCAGCTGTGATTGCCACGGTGATGATCATTGCGCTGACGATCTTCTTCCAGAAGACGCGTATCGGCCGCGCGCTCCGCGCCGTGGCGGACAGCCATAAAGCGGCCTTGTCCGTCGGCATTTCATTGAACCAGATCTGGATCATTGTCTGGTTTGCAGCGGGCATCGTGGCGCTGGTTACCGGTATCATGTGGGGTGCCCGCTCCGATGTTTCATTCGCACTGGAAACTGTCGCGCTGAAGGCACTTCCCGTGCTGATCCTCGGCGGCTTCACCTCCATTCCAGGCGCCATTATCGGCGGACTGATCATCGGCGTCGGCGAAAAGATCGGCGAGTTCTATTGGGGGCAGCTCATGGGCGGCGCTATCGAGAGCTGGCTTGCTTATGTGATTGCGCTTGGCTTCCTCGTCTTCCGGCCGCAAGGCCTGTTTGGCGAAAAACTCATCGAGAGGATCTGATCGCATGTTTTACCGTGAAGCAGGCCAGTTCAATACAGATTATGCCTCCGATATGGCGGTCTTTCCGATCCGTCAGGATCGCATCGGCATTGCCCTGATATTGCTCATTGCCTTTGTCGGCATTCCACTTTTCTCCAGTACCTTCGTGATTAACACGATCATGGTTCCGTTTCTGGTCTTCTCTCTAGCTGCCATCGGCCTGAACATTCTGACCGGCTACACCGGTCTGATTTCCCTTGGTACCGGCGCTTTCATGGGCGTGGGGGCTTATGCCTGTTACAAGCTGACGACGATCTTCCCGGGCCTCAACATCATTGCCTGCATCCTGCTGTCAGGTTTTTTTGCCGCTGCCATCGGCGCATTGTTCGGGTTGCCGAGCCTGCGCATCAAGGGCTTTTATCTCGCGGTCGCCACTTTGGCTGCGCAGTTCTTCCTGCAATGGTGCTTCGTGCGCATTCCCTGGCTTTACAATTACAACGTGTCAGGGGCCATCGAAGTGCCGCAGCGTGAGTTTTTAGGAATCATCGTCACCGGCGCACGGGCCGCACCCGAAGTGAAATACCTCGTTCTGCTGTCCATCGTGGTGTTCCTCACCTGGATTGCCTCCAACATCGTGCATGGCCGCTTTGGGCGCATGTGGATGGCAGTGCGTGACATGGATATTGCCGCAGAGCTGATGGGCATTCGCATGCTGCCGACCAAGCTTTTGTCCTTTGCTGTCTCGTCCTATTATTGCGGCGTTGCCGGGGCCTGCATGATGTTCCTCTGGTACGGTGGTGGTGAGGCGAATGACGCCTTCTCGATCAACCAGAGCTTCAACGTGTTGTTCATGGTGATCATCGGC
>JANNRX010000352.1:0-5701 GCA_031401875.1 Hyphomicrobiales bacterium
AATCTTATAAGCATCGACCGTCGCAACTGGCGCCAGTCCCTTGAGAACTGGCATCAGAACGGCGGTGCCATGCGGGTTGAGCAGTTCAAGCTCGTGAAGGGCGCGCCACGCCTTGAAGCGAAGGGCGACCTGAAGCTTGATGAGTTGCGGCGCGTCAGTGGTCGGCTTGATGCAAGCTTTGTCAACGCCGATACCGTGCTTGGCCGCTTTGGCATCAGTCTTGGCGGCGGTGGCGGAGCGGCAGGCATTCTTGGAGCGCTGCTGGGCGGAAACCGGGCTCAAAACACACCACGCCCCGAGCGTGTGATTCGCCTGCCTCTGGTTTTTGATCAGGGGCGGGTCTCTGTCGGGCCGTTTCGCATCCCCGGCATCCAGTTAAAACCTTTGTTTTAGACTATGTTGGACAATTGGCGGCGCTCCTGTATAGCACCGCCAGCCTATTTTTTTTACCTCACGACCAAGGAGACGCACGATGTCCACTTATGACACCGTTGCCGATATCATGGCAGAAACCGCCGATATCGCCCGTGATACCATTACGCCTGAAAGCCATGCCATCAATGATCTTGGCATCGACAGTCTGGCCTTCCTCGATATCGCTTTTGCTGTCGACAAGAAGTTCGGCATCAAAATGCCACTGGAACAGTGGACGCAGGAAGTGAACGAGGGCAAGGCGCCCGCGGAGAATTACTTCGTGATGAAGAATCTCTGCGCCCGCATAGACGAACTGGTGGCGGCCAAAACGGCCTGAATTCCACGCGATGCGCCTTGAATATTTCGAAATGATCGACACTGTGCCCGCTTTCGACCGTGAAGGCAGGACACTTACGGCCGAAGCGCTTGTACCCATGGAAAGCCCGGTTTTTGAAGGGCATTTCCCGGGCCATCCGCTGGTTCCGGGCGTTTTGCTCACCGAAACCATGGCGCAGGCCTCCGGTTACCTTCTTCTGGGGCTCAACGGGCTTTCCCACATGCCTTTCCTGATGGGCGTGGATGAGGCGCGCTTTCGCCATTTCGTCACTCCCGGCCAGAAACTGCTGGTTGAGGCCCGGTTTGATCAGGAAGGATCGGGCTATGCCGCCACCAAGGCAAAGATCCGTGTCGATGGCAAAATGGTGGCCAGTGCATCCTTGCGCTTTGCCTTGACGGCTTTTCCCGCCGAGATGAAAGATCTGATGCGGCGTCAGATCACGCGGATCGGGCTTGGTTCTGAAATCCCGACGTGATACCCGGCTAGTATTGCGGTTCGTCAGGCGGACCGAAAGCGGGATTGCAGCAGTTCAGAATGTCAGCGAACGACGTTATCATTACCGGCATAGGAATTGTCACGAGCCTTGGCGAAGGTGTTGACGCTCATGTTTCAGCTCTCTCAGGCTGCACGACGCATGTTGATACCCAAAGTTTTGCGCCTTACGCTATCCACCCCTCCATTCCGGTTGAGCTTGACCGGCAGATTCCGAAAAAATCCGATCAGCGCCAGATGGAGCAGTGGCAAAGGCTTGGCACCTATGCGGCGGGTGCCGCCCTTGAGGATGCTGGCATCAAGGGCAACGCTGATCTACTGGGCAAAATGCATCTAATCGTTGCCTGCGGTGGCGGCGAGCGTGATTACGCCGCTGACGGTGTGATCCTGACCGGGCTGCGCTCGGCGGCGGACAAGGGGGTTTATCTCAACGAGCGACTGATGTCGGATTTGCGCCCGACGCTGTTTCTGGCACAACTTTCCAATCTGCTGGCGGGCAATATCTCCATTGTTCATGGCGTGATTGGCGGTTCGCGCACATTCATGGGCGAGGAACAATCGGGCGTTGATGCCATCCGCATCGCGCAGGCACGCATCAGCTCCGGGCAGAATGCGCTTTTTCTGGTCGGGAGTGCGGTCAATTCCGAACGCGCGGATCTTATTCTGAACTATGAAATGGGCGGCGCGATCTGGCGTGATCCCTCCGTTCCTGTTCTGGAGCGCAACGGCGGCGGCTTTGTACCGGGCTCGGCATCCGTTTTCCTGGTGCTTGAATCGCGTGCCCATGCCATGGCCCGCGGAGCCAGGACCTATGCAAGTCTCTCGCCCGTGCAGGTTGAACGCACGCGGCGCAGACCAGGGGATGTCAGGCAATCGCTTGCGACACTTCTGGCAAGGACCGGCCCGTCGGAAACCGTGATTTCAGGCAATACTGGCTTCGGCGCTGCTGCCGTGGAAGAACAGGATGCCCTCGTGAATGCTCTTCCCAAGGCTCGAATTCTGATATCCGGGGATATGATCGGCCATGCCGTGGAAGCGCAATTTGCCTTCGGGGTAGCACTCGCGGCGGGTGGGCTGCAATCAGGCAAACTCAAGACCTCAGCCATCGTCACCGCTGTCGGCCATCACCGGGGCGAAGGGGCTGTCAAGGTGGAGGCAATCACATGAGGCGCACGCTGGACAAGCAGGGTCGACCTGTTGTTGCTGTCACAGGCACAGGTGTCGTGACATCGCTGGGCGTCGGAAAATCTGACAACTGGGCGGCTCTCACAGCGGGCAAAAGCGGCATCCACCGCATTACCCGCTTTCCGATCGAAGGCCTGCGCACCACGATTGCCGGCACGGTCGATACGATAAAGATCGCCGAACCTTTCTGCGCGCCCAACCTCTCGCATGAGCTGGCGCGTCTTGCGGCCTCAGAGGCCATCGAGCAATCCGCCATCGGCATGAAAGCCGATTTTCCGGGTGCGCTGTTCATGGCCGTTCCGCCTGTCGAAGTGGAATGGCCGCAACGCGCTGCCATGGCGAATGCAGGCGGTAACGGGGATCTCACCTACACGGAAGTGCTGAAAGGGGCGGCCTCAGGAAAATTCCACGCGCTGCATGAGCTGTTCCTGTTCGGCACCGTTGCTGACAGGATCGCCGATGAATTTGGCACTAAAGGCTCGCCGATTTCACTCTCCACGGCTTGTTCATCAGGTGCCACAGCCATTCAGCTTGGCGTCGAGGCCATTCGCCGGGGCGAAACATCGGCCGCGCTCTGTATCGGCACAGATGGCTCGGTGCATGCGGAAGCGCTCATCCGGTTTTCGCTTCTCTCAGCATTATCGACACAGAATGATCCGCCCGAAGGGGCCGCAAAGCCATTCTCGAAGAACCGCGATGGTTTCGTCATGGGCGAAGGCGCTGGTGCACTGGTTCTGGAGGATTATGACCATGCAATGGCACGCGGCGCGACGATCATCGGCATTCTTGCGGGCTGCGGCGAGATGGGGGATGGGTTCCATCGCACCCGCTCATCACCGGATGGCAAGCCTGTGATCGCTGCACTCAAGGCCGCTATCGCCGATGCCGGACTGCGCCCCGATCAGATTGATACGATCAATGCCCATGGCACATCGACGCCCGAAAATGACAAGATGGAAGCCATGGGCTGCCAGGCGGTCTTCGGGGAGAAGATACCGCCCGTGACCTCGAATAAATCCATGGTGGGGCATACGCTGACGGCGGCTGGCGCGGTGGAAGCCGTATTCTCGCTGCTCACCATCACCCATGGGCGCATTCCGCCAACAATCAATTATCACACCCCTGATCCTGCCATTCCGCTGGATATTGTCGGCAATACATACCGCGATGTTGCAGTAAGCAGCGTTATCTCCAATTCCTTCGGCTTTGGCGGACAGAACACTTGTCTGGTGATGACGGCGGAACGGGTCTGAGGAAAGCGCAGATGTCAGAAAGCAGACGCATTCTCGTGACAGGCGGCGGCAAGGGTGTCGGTGCGGCCATCGTTCGCATTCTTGTGAGCCAGGGCTTTGACGTGGATTTCACCTATCGATCCTCCGAAAACGAAGCGAAAGAACTGGCGACATCCCTCGCCCTTGGTGGACGTCACGTTCAGGCATTCCGGCTTGATCTGTCGATGAAAGAAGCTGTCGACGCTTTCGCCAAGGCCTGCGAGGAAACGCATTACCATGGCATCGTGCACAATGCGGGGCAGCCTTACGACGCGCTTTCCATGATGATGGATCAGGAAAAGGCTGAAGTGGCCATGCAGGTCAATTTCTGGGCCTTCACGCGGTTGATCAAATCGCTGTCGCGCAACATGATGCGGGCGCGCTCCGGACGGGTTGTTGTCATCGGCTCGGTGACGGCCTTGCAGGCCAATCAGGGCAATGCCGCTTATGCCGCATCCAAGGCGGCATTGCTGGGCTATTGCCGGACGCTCGCAATTGAAACCGCAAAACGCGGCATCACAGTGAATTACGTGGCACCAGGCTTCATCGCGACCGACATGATGTCAGCTTATGAGGCTTATCGCGCCAAGATGGAGAGCCAGATTCCAGTCGGTCGGTTTGCCAGGCCGGACGAGGTTGCGGCGGTTGTCGGATTCCTGATGTCGGATGCTGCGGCCTATGTTACCGGGGCGGTGATTCCCGTGGATGGCGGCTTGATGGCCCAGATCGGCGTGCATCGGTAGAGTGTTGCCTGAGGCGCGGCATATGCGTCGTGCGTCCTTCGAGGCTCCGCTTCGCTGCGCACCTCAGGATGAGGAGGCTTGGAAATTTGCAATACTCTTGCCTCCTCATCCTTGTAAGTCAGAATCATCCGTTCGTGGTAGTCAGAAGCGTTCGGCGAGGGATGCGACCCCGACTCATCCTTGGGCTGTGAAGCCCGTGGCTCAGCAAGGTGGCGCATCCCTGACGTTTGTGAACCCGGACAGTCGCTCGGCGGCCTCACGATCGAGGACCCCGATTAAGCAAGGATGGGTCATGACGGAAGCTTTGGTGTGTGTTGGTATTGATGTGTCTTCGGAGCGTCTGGATGTTCATATTGAGCCTTCCGGACGCGCCTTCCCGGCAGCCAATGACGAGGGCGGGATCACGCTGATCGCGTCTGAGATCCTGGCTCTGGGACGTGTGGACTACGTGGGCGTGGAGGCGTCCGGCGGATACGAGACGGCGCTGGTGGTGAAGCTTGCGGCGCTGGGTCTTCCGGTTGTTGTGCTCAATGCGGTGCAGGTGCGGCGCTTCGCGGGGGCCTTGAACCAGAAGGCGAAGACCGACCTTCTGGATGCCGCGCTGATCGCCCGGTTCTGCGCAGCGGTGAAGCCGGAGCTGCGTCCTCTTCCGGACGAAAAGACGCGTCATCTGAGCGACTTGATGGCGCGCCGCCATCAGCTTGTGACGATGCGGGCGGCGGAGCAGCAGCGGCTCAGGCAAGCTCTCTCGCCCAAGACGAAAGCGAGCCTCAGGCGCATGATCGATCTTTTGTCCCGTGAGATCGACGGGCTCGACAACGAGATTGACGACGATATCCGGGGCTCTCCGATCTGGAAGGTAAAGGAGGATCTTCTGGCCTCGGTGCCGGGCATTGGCAAGATCACGGCGAGGACGCTGCTGGCTGAGATGCCCGAACTCGGCCAGCTCGACCGCAGGACCGTCGCAAGCCTGAGCGGCGTGGCGCCCTATACCCGTCAGTCCGGCCAGTGGAAGGGCAAGAGCTTCACCGGCGGCGGACGCTCCCCCGTCAAGAGGGCGCTCTACATGGCCGCCGTCTCCGCCAGCCGCTGCAACCCTGTGCTGGCCGAGACATACAAGCGCCTTGTTGCCGCCGGGAAGCCCAAAATGGTCGCCCTCATCGCCGTGGCCAGACGCCTCGTCACCATCGCAAACGCTATCCTCAGAGACCAAAAACCATGGGTGCCAGCTTGACAGACAACACAGTCGCTGAGGTGCG